>CAZMLP010000469.1:0-3323 GCA_964566745.1 uncultured Verrucomicrobiota bacterium
GCTCGTGCATGTTCATCCCCTTGGCAAACTTGGGGAACTTCTTGTATTGCTCGAGGTTCGCCTCGCGAACAATCGGCCGGCCCTCCATCGCCCAGTGATTCTGGGTGGTGGCGAGCGGGTGCATGCGGCCCGTGGCGCTCAATTTCGCGCCGGAGGCGATGTGCAGCGCCGTCGTGGTGCGCGCGGCGTAAGCGTTGAAACCAGTGCCCTTGCCGATGCGACCGGGCTTCGTGCGGCCGTAGCCGAGGGCGACCCCGACGACATTGTCCGCCATGCCGGGCTGCGCCCAGGCCGGGCCTTCGATGGAGCGACCGTTGACTTCAACCCGAACCACCGGGCTTTCGAGCCGGTTGTCCTCTTTGTCAACAATCGTCAGACCGAGATCTTTCGCGGTTTTCGGACTGAGCAGGATGACGTTTTCCCAAGTGATCTTGTGGATCGGATCGGGGAGCTCTTGCAGCCAGCCGTTGTTGTTGTAACGACCGTCGTCCACGCTGTAATCGCGGTGGAAAACCACCTCCAGGCTGGAAGTGCTGGCAACGGGGGAGGCCTTGGCCGCGCTGATTGCCCCCGCCGCCGCGCCGCCGTTGAAGGTCACCGCGACCGGGCTTGCCGCGCTGTTCGCGAGATACCCGTCGTGCAAAAACTTCTCCCAGTTGTCCTCCACGTCGCCGCCGAAATCCTTGAAGGTTTCGCGAACGATCTCGTAGGCGCTGGTCTTCGGCAAACCACCAATGCGAGCCAAAACTTCCAATTCGGTGATGCCGCCAAACAGCGGCTCGATCAACGGTTGCACCGGCACCAAGGTGCCATCCGCGGTGCGGGCATCACCCCACGATTCCAGGAAGTGGGCGAGTGGCAAATGCCAATCCACGCCCTGCGCGCTCTCGTCCTCGTAATAACCGAGGCGAACCACCGTCTTGGCCTTGCGCTGGGTCGCGGCCCAATTCAAATCCGCCGGGGCGTTGTAAACCGGGTTGCCGCCAAGGATCACCAGCGTGTCCACCGAACCGCCGTTCAAAGCCTGCGCCAAATCCGCGATGCTCCCCTCGCCCAAATCCGCCGCCGGGAGATACACCACCGTTTTGCCCACCGCGCCGAGCGCGACATTCATCGCGTGCGCGATCAAATGCACCGCGAGCGGCTGCCGGTGACCGGCCAGCACCACCACTTCGCCGGGGTGCGCCGCCAAATCTTTCGCGCATTCCGCCAGCCACTTCTCGTTCGCCGCCGCGCCTCGACCCAGGGTCTGCAATGCCGAGGCAAGGCCTGAAGTGGCGGAATTGCCGCCCAGAACTCCGGCGCCCAATTTCGCCGCCAAGGCCAGCACCGCGCCCGAGGGCACACGCAAACGGTGGTCGGCGTTCATGCCAGCCAAGGTGAACAGCGACTCAATGCAATACAACCGGCTCATCGAGTCGGTCGATTTCGTCAAGCGGCGGCTTTGCGCGAAGTCACGGATGTTGAGGTAAGCATCCTCCTCGCCGCCGATGAAATCACAGTCAAGCGAGAGGATGACTTTCGCGTTCTTCAACTGATAACGCGGGGCCACCGGCTGGCCAAACGCGAGCGTCGCGGCCTGGCGATGGATGTCAAAATCAACCGCCTCGTGGAGATACCACTTGGCGTTCGGAAACTTGGTCGCGATCTGCTTTTGCAGGCGCGCGCGCGAGGGGGAATTATTGCGCTCGAGAAGAAACGCCAATCCCTGGCCACCGTTGGCCTGCGCCTTGGAGGAAATGCCCGCCAGCGCCTCGTTCACCGCTTCCCGTTTGGCGGAACTGCCGCCCTTCGAGAAGTGCATGGCGCGATCAACGTCGTACAGATTCAGGATCGACGCCTGCGCGTAGAGATCGGTCGCGCCGCGCTTGGCCACCAAATTATTGGCGTCCTGGCCTGGAACTTGGTTGATCGGATGCTCGGAGTTGCCCTCAATCTTGGTCGGGCGGCCCTCGTAGGACTTGACGACCAGCGGGATCGCGCTGCCACGCGTCGGCATGGAAGTCGCGTAATAACGCGGCATGCCATGGACGTAACCTTCCGGGAGACGCGAAAATGGAAGAATCTTCTCCTCCGGCCGACGGCAACCGGTCAGGCCAAAGCCCGCCAGGAGGAACGACGCGGACATCAACTTGACGAAATTCCGGCGGGTGACCGGGTCCGTCAACTCGCTGGCGCCGGCGGGGAACTCGCGCTCCAGCCACGTGCGAAAGGCGGGCGACTCGGCCTGCTCTTCGAGGCTGCGCCAGTATTTCGGGCCAACTTCCGGCTCGGGGCAAGGGGGAGGAATCGTTTTCATCGATGGCACGTGGAGCAGCTCTGCATCGACTGCACCTTCCAGTCATGCGCGAATTTTTGGCCGTTAAGCTTCTGCATTTCCGCCGCCTGTTTCGGGTCGTCGCTCCACTTCCAGTTCAAGTCGGTGATCTTGTCGGGCGGACGAAGCTTCGCGGAAGGGTCACGATGGCAATCGAGGCAGAACGCCATGCCAAACGGCTTGGCGTGGTAAACCTCGCTCATCTCATTGATCTTGCCGTGGCATTCGACACAACTAATGCCGCGGTTCACATGGACGGAGTGGTTGAAATAGACGTAGTCCGGAACCTTGTGGATTTGCACCCACGGGATGGTCTTGCCCGTCGCCGCGCTCTCGCGCACCAGCGCCAGCTTGGGATCATCCTTGAGGATCTGGTTGTGGCAGTTCATGCAGGTCCCGGCGGAGGGAATGTTCGAAAACCAGGACTTCTCGACCGTGCTGTGACAGTAACGGCAATCAATGCCCAACTGCCCGGCATGAATATCGTGCGGGAAAGCGACCGGCTGCACCGGCTGGTAACCGACGCGCAGATATTTGGGCGTGCAATAGTAGGTGACCCCCGCCGTCACTGCCGTGCCGACCAGCAACGCGCCCACGATGATTCGCTGCGGCAGCTTGTTTGTCCACTTGGGAAAAATGTCGGACATTCGCTTGAGCTAGAGTTAGGTCGTTGGGCAGCCGGTGAACGGCGATTAAACAAATCAGCCCGGCGAACCCATGAGTCGCCGGGTCATTTTCAGTAAAATCTCTAATTTCTTATTCATTTTCAACCACCAGAATAAGAACTACTGCTTAACTACGGGTCAATGTTTAGCCCTTCTCGTTTGGCTACGCAAGGATTGTCGAAAGCTAACCGTAACTTTCCAATTTCGTTAATGCTGGCAATAAGCCAGGGTCCCGGCGCAATCCAACCAAACGGTCAAAAGCATTTGACCACAAACAACTTGTGACTAACCAGCCCCTTGCCGAAAAAGCGATCCAGCAATGCAGACTGAACCACCGGCCT
>CAZMLP010000470.1:0-6032 GCA_964566745.1 uncultured Verrucomicrobiota bacterium
ATCAATTGCCACTGGTCCGTGTCCGCGTCTTCCGCGAATGCTCCCTCGGCCGCATACACCTCGAAAGAAAAGGCGCCGACACGCTCCCACGAAATAAACTCCAGGTCATAATTGCCCGCGACGAGATTCGTGATCACCCCACGCGTGTTGCTGTCCGCGATGTTGTTTTTCTCGACCAGGTATTCGGGGAAATTGTCGTCAATCTCGCCCGCGCCGCTCACGCTGGAGAACGGCGCGCCGATGACGCGCAGGCCGAATCCCTCGTCACTGTGGACGCCGAAGGTCCAGTCGCCAGTGCGGGGAATCTTCACCCGCGCGCGGGCGACGACGACATAATCACTGTCCGTGAGACCGTTGCCCTCGGCGGGCAGGGGCGAGTTGTTAAAGAAGTAACCCCCGCCCCCTGGATTGGCCGTCTTGGCGAAATCGAGGAAGGGGGCGGAGCTGTCCAGGAAGTTGCCGTTGAAACCGGGCTTGGCGGCTTGCAGGGCGATTCCGACCGCTGACACCAGCGCGTCCGCGCGTCCGCCATTCCAAATCTGGCGCAGGCTCCAGTTCCCCGCCGTTCCGGCCGGCTCGCCCATCCCGGTGAGCGGAAAGGGGGGCGACGGCAAAGTAAAGCTTTCCTCGTCGGCAATCGCGGCGCCGGTAGTGTCTTTGGCCGCCACCTTCAACGCGTGGGCGGAACCGGGGGCAAACGGCGTCGCCGGCGTGTAAGTGATCGTGGTCACCGGGGGAACCCGCTTCACCACCGGAGTAACCGCGGTATTGTCCAGTTGAAGGTTTATGGTGGTTGGATCCACCAGGCTGGCAGCGGCATCCTCCAGCGTCACCGTCACGTTGGTGAAGGTCGCGACCACTTCTTTGACTGTGGCCACCGTCACCTCCGGTTTGTTGGACACACTCACATCAAAGCGGTCGGCGGTTACCACGCCGTCGCCCACGACGCGGACTTTAAGGGTATGCTCCTTGTTCGGCAGAATGGGACTGCCCCAAAGATAGACCTGCTCGCCCCGGTTCGCCGCTTTGTAATTCACCACCGACTCCGGTCCCCCGTCGATGCTCGCCATGCCGGTGCCGTGATGGCTTGCGACTGTGGCAAAAATATCGATTTTCACCCCCTTGAACCGCACCAGGAAATAGTCCGCCTTGTTGTTGTTGGACTCGTAGTGATCATTATGCAGGTAACGCGGGTCGGAGTTCTCGCCTTGCGCCAGGTTCCACGTTCCGACGTAACGGATTTGGTTGATGTTGGTCCCCTGGTCTGCCGTGTCGTCAATTTTCAAGATGCTGTCCGCGACCAGCTTGCGGATGAAAACATTGGCGGTCACCCAGGCGGTCTTGCCCGACTTGTCGGTCGCCATCACCCTTACGGCATGGTTGCCCTCCGCCGCGCCACGCAGGATGCCCGTGAACGGGGTCGCCGTCCGGTTGGTAATCAGCGTCTCGCCGTCAAAAAATTCGACCTTCTGCAAATCCGCCGCCCCATCCTTGTCCGTGACTTTTGCGTCAATGGTGACGTCCGCCCCGAAGGCTATCTCGTCGCCGTCGTGGGGAGAATTCAGAACAATGGCTGGGACGTTGCCGGTAATGGTTCCGCTCTCAAAGCGCACCTCCGCAAGGCCGACCGTATAGCCTTGGCCCCAGTTGGAGATGCCCTGTAGCTTCACCAGGCGGACGTTGGTGCCCACTACGTCAAAGGCCTGCGCCGCCTCTCCGCCCTCTTTGAGCGAGATGCGGGCGATGGCGTTGAAGTTGGCGTTGGTCAGGTTTGAGTCCGACGACACCAGCACCTCGACCTCCTTCATCCCCACGTCCGTCGCGTCCTGCACATTGTAATTCCAGATATAGACTCTGGTCAGGCTGACGGATTTGCCGAGGTCGAAAATCACCGACTCCTTGATCGAGCCGACCGAGGACCACATATCGCTCCCGAAGCGGCTGTGGATCGCGTCCGGCGAACCGGCCGGATCGTCGAAGCCCGACCCGTCAATGAGGGCATCTTGAACGGCGGCGCCGTTGGACGCCAGCACGGCAACCGGTTGAATAAAGTCGGCGCGCAACGTGGAAATTGCCGAAACGAGTAGAAAAACGGCGTAAATGGACGCAAACGGGCGGTGCAGGATGGTTCTCATGGGCGCGAGCTTGGTTGAGTGCCGGGCTGACGGGTATCTGCCTAATCCATACGATGAATGCCGCTCCTTGTCCAGCGGAACGAAAAATCCCGAAGGGGCGGGGGTGTCATCTGGATTGATGACACTTTAAGGCATTGGGAGGACCAGGCGCCTCCGGCTAACCACGCGCGCCAGTTGGGACCGGGGAGGAGGCTGGCGCTTCGGTAATGGAATCGCCCGGTGCGGCCATACCGCTCTTTTGCTCGAACTCTTTGCACCAGCCTTTGATTTCGGTGTCGTTGAAAATCTTCCCGAGGACGCGCCGGAGCAAGCCCTTCAAGTTCGGGTTTTCCAATTCGCGCAAGGAACGGATCGCCTCTTCCTTGTAAGTCTCGAGCAGGGTTTTGGCACGCTCGTCCACCTTCAATTCGCGATACAACTCCTCAATTTGCCCGGTGCTGACCCCGTTGGGCAATTGGCGATGCCACAGGGCCCCCGTCAGGGCTTTGTGCGCGTCCGTGTTGGCGCGCTCGTGGGCGGCGGCGAGCAGCAGGCTTGGACGCAAGCCCTCAATGTCATTGGTCTCGCCCTGGCTCCCGAGATCGCTGAGATCGTCGCGAATCTGGTAGGCAATGCCCATCGCCTCGCTGTAGGCGGAGAGCGTTGCCGCGACTCCCTCGTGCGCGCCCAATCCCGCGTACAGCGCGCCGAGTTGCAGCGACACCTCGAAGGCAGGCGCGGTCTTTTGCCGGAAAATGTCGAGCACCTGCAGCGACGTAAGCGGCGCGGGCGAGCGGGTCCAGCAGAGCTCCGCGCCCTGGCCACGACAAAGCTGGCGCTGGCCGGCGGCCGCCACGCGCAGCATCTCGGCCTTTTGCGCGGCGGTGATTTTGGAGGCCGCAATGAGCCGGTACGCCTCGCCAATCAGCAGGTCGCCCACGTTCAGCGCGACGGCCAGGCCGTGCTCTTCGTGCAGCGTCTTTTCGCCGTAACGCTCGGAGTCGTTGTCCTCGATGTCATCGTGGATGAGCGAGGCCTTGTGGAAGCACTCCACGGCGACGGCGATCTTGCGGATGTCCTCGGGCAAGGCCGCGCCGGGGGCGTCGCGAAGCGCCTGAAAGCAAGAAACCGCGAGGAACGGACGCCACCGCTTGCCGCCGCGCATCAGCCAGTCCCGCGCGATCCGTTCCGTGTCGCCCTCGGCAGGACCCATCACCAAATCCAGCGAGGCCGGCGTGAACCAAAAATCGACCTCCTCCCGCAAGGCGCCCAGGTCAAGGCGGCGGGTTTGGTCATCGCTGGTGAGATGGATGTAATCCCAAATCCAGTCGAGATCCACCGTGGTGTCGATGCAATCATCCTGCAACAGCGGAATCGCCACGCCGGGAATCGCCGCTGCCTCCATGTAAGGGAAGGCACGCTCCAACACACTCAGGCAACTGACACCGACGACGGCCTCAATCTTGCCGGTTTGAATGAGGCTCATCACCACCGCCGAGCCCTCGGCCACAAGGCACGCGTAACCCAGGCGCTCGGCTTCCGCCTGCAAATCTTGAATCGAGCAAAGCCCGCATTGCTTGCAGAGCAGGCCAAATTCGTCGAACGGCGCGGGGCATTTGTTCTCCACCCGCAGGCATTTCGGGAGCAGCAACAACCGGCGCTCGTAGGGCACGCTGGCCAAATGCTCCCGCCAAATCTCGTTGTTGATCAGCACGCCAATGTAATCGCGGTAAATCGCGTCGCATTTCAGCATGCCAATCACGCGATCCGCGTGCTCCTTCAGTTGCCCGGCTGGTTGGGGCGGGACCGGGTTGAACTCGGCGACGTAGTGGCGGACAACTTGCAGGATGTGGTTCCGCTCAATGGCCGTTTGCGGGATGTTCTTCTTCGGGGCGCGAAACGCTTGGACCGGAACCGGGCGCGGCAATGCCAGCGGCGCGGCGGTTCCAGCGGGCCGGAGGGAGATCGGCTGCATACGGCGGATTATCGTGCGCCGACCTGAAAGCGCAAGGGGGAAAGGGATGTCATCGGGAACGCCGGTCAATAAAAGATATAAGCATCGTCGTTGCCGCCGTCCAGTTTCAGTTCCCATTTGATATTGCTGGAGGAATGAGTGGTCACATGACCGTCAGCATATGCTGAATTGATGTTACGGATCTTCCCTCCAAAGGCATGCGCTCCGCTGGCGCTGCTGTAGGACTCCCCTGACGCGTCCTTTGAGCCAGTCATCCAGTCGGAGAGGATGGGCCGGGTTGAAATGGTTGAATCCTCCATTTTAGAGGGCCACGGTGTCTTCAAACGGGCGGGAAGAAGCAAGGCATCCGGGTAGGTGATTGCGGCGGAGCCTTCCAAGTGTCGTGGCACCCACCAGTTCAGGTCGGTAAAGGCATATTTGGACTTTTGGAAATCAGTGAAGAATTTGGCGAGGTCGTCCATGGTCGCCATTGGCCTCCCATACGCGGATTGAAAGCTGGTCGCGGTGGATTTCCACCGTTCGCGCAACGGGCAGTACCACATCTGCGGCTGTGTTATCCCGTAGGGCTCCATGGCCTTCAACATTGGCAATCCAACAATCCATGGATACAGGTTATGAAAGCCCTTGAGTTGTGAGGACTCAGTGGGCAGTTCAAACGAAGGCAATCGTCCCTTTGAATCGGCGCCTGCGTACATGGCTGCGGCCAGCGCGAACTGCCGGTAATTATTGGTGCAAGTGGTGACGCGCGCTTTGAACTTCCCGTACAATAGTGACGGGATGAGCAGTCCGGCCAAAGCACCGATGACGGCAATCACCGTCAAAAGCTCGACCAACGTGAAACCGCGTCCGGCTTGCCGATCCTTTGTCATGTTTCTTTCGACAACGGAAAGGAAACTCGCTCACGGCGCGCCAACGGCGGAACGAACCGGAGGAAGAGGGAAGACCGTGCGACGCCGGGCCCCAGATTATGACCTCCGCGCGCGCTTTTTCAGAACCGCGGCGACCGTGGCGACCACGCCCGAGGCAATCGTGACCAATAGCGCCATCGCCACGATGCCTGCGATGTCCTCTCCCTTCCCGCGAGCCAAACACATCAATGTCCCTATTCCTGCGACCATCAAGGCGCAGAATGCGAGCGCGGTGTATTTTACCAGCTTTAACAACAGCGTCCGGTCTCGTTTCATTTGGGTGGTGTTCTCCTTGATGATGGCCGTGAGGGTTTCAGCGAAGATGAAAAGCGCGAAACAGGCCAGTCCCTTTTTCACTTTCACCCGCTCACGGCAAAGGTCGTGGAAGGCGAGTTCCATTTCCTCGCCAAAGCGCTCGCGAAACGCCTTTGGGTAAAGGCGGACCAGTTTTGCGTACCAGTTCCGGTAACGCGATAAAAGGGGATCAGGCGCCATGCGCGAGCGAGCTCCAGGCCAGTTGTTTCTTCTTGGCGATCGCCACCACTTCGCGATAGCGCTCCAGCTCCGCGGCCAGCGCTTTTTTCCCTTGGGCGGTGATTTCGTAGTAAATCCGCCGCTCGTCGCCCAGTTCGGGATCCGGCTTCTTGTCGCTTTCGCGGACCAATTCCGCCTCGATCATGCGGTTAAGCGACCCGTAGAGTGTTCCCGGTCCCATCTTCACCTTGCCTTGGGACTCGACCTCCACCTGCTTCATGATCCCGTAGCCGTGCCGCTCCCCTTTCAATTACCCACATCTCCTTTGGCCAGAAGGGCGGTTTTCCGCGTTGAACGATTTTTGAAGTTTGTTGGCGCCTTTTCCCGGCGGTTGTGTGAAAAGCTGCGGATGCGAAGCAACAGCGCGGCAAGCCGGGCCGGGTCGGCGACGAAAATTTCTCGTCCGGCCGCTTGGATCGCGGAGGAGACTGCCGGTTGTCATTTTCAGGATGGGCGGCTGGCCAAGCGGTTTGGCAAGCTCTTGGACATGATTGCTGGCGG
>CAZMLP010000471.1:0-7178 GCA_964566745.1 uncultured Verrucomicrobiota bacterium
CGTCCACCACCAGCAAGGCGGGCCCCTCGCCGCGAATCAGCCGGCTCTTTTGCGTCTCCAGCGTCGCGACAATGATTGGCGCCTCAAGATTTTCCGAGAGGTCGCCGGTGGCGATGCCAACATCCCAGCCGCGCGCGCGCCACTCGGCGAGCTTGTCATTCGCCAGCGCGCGGGTCGGCACTGTGTAGATCGCCTGGTTGCGGCTCTTGCCGTGGTTCGACCACAACTCGAACACCAGAGTTTTGCCCGCTCCCGTGGGCGCGTGAACCACCACGTCCCGCCCCTCGCGCAACGCGGTCACTGCCTTCTGCTGCCAGATGTCAGGGATCACCACGTTGTTCAGGGCGGAGGCCTTATCGAGCTGTTCCGCGAACGACGGCATGCGGGGAAGATAGACGATGGCCCGCGAAGGGAAACCGGAATTTTCCCCGACTTTTAACGGGAGGATGCATTGAAAACGGAGAATGCGGAATTCACCTTTTCCCTGGTCACCCCATTTCCCCCGGCAAAACTTTACGGATTTTCGTCACGCAATCCTCGATTGAGGCCAACACGCCGGACGGTTAGCATAAGGCACACTTGAAATTGACCTGCCAATTCCTCCGGTTTCTCGGGCTTGTTCCTTTGCTCGGATGTTTCGCCATCGCGGGCGCGGACGGCGGGAAAAAGGCGGGCTTCGACCGCGACTGGCAAAAATTTCCCGCGATTATCGACGTAAAAGCGGAGGCTGAAATCTACGCGCTTGGCGATGTGCATGGGGATTACGAGCGGCTGGCAAGCCTGCTGGCCGTGAATCATTTGATCGAGGGCCGGCCAGCCAACCCGGCCGATGTGAAGTGGACGGGCGGCAAGGCGGCGCTGGTCTGCACCGGAGACCTGTTTGACCGCTGGCCACAGGGCGTGGAAGTGGTGCAGTTTTTCAAGGCGTTGCAGGCCGATGCCGCGCAGACGGGCGGGCGCGTGGTGGTGACGATGGGCAATCACGAGGCCGAGTTCCTCGCTTCCAGTGGAGACAACCACAAAACGCAAGGTTTTGAGCGAGAGCTCGAGGAGGCGGAAATGGATCCGCGAGCGGTGAAATTGGGGCGGGACCCCAAGGGCTTGGGGCAGTTTCTCCGCTCCTTGCCGGTGGTGGCCATCGTCAACGGCTGGTGCTTTCTTCACGCCGGAAACACGCACGGCTTGACGCGGGAACGGCTGCAAACAGCGTTGCGGGAGGACATCTCGCGCGAGGGATTTGGCGCGCCCATTTTGTCCGACCCGGATTCGTTGCTCGAGGCGCGGCTGCAACCCGGCCCGTGGTGGGAACGCGGGACCAAAGACGCGGAGGAGGCGCGGACGAAACTGGCCAATCTTGTCCGCGCGCTGGGAGCGGAGCACTTGGTCGTGGGCCACCAACCAAAGAAAGTTGTGTTCGCCGACGGGTACGTCCGGCGGGCCGGGCAAATGTGCGAGCGCTTTGACGGATTGCTCTTCTTGATCGATGTGGGCATGAGCCGCGGCATCGACGCCAGCGACGGCGCGCTTCTGAAAGTCAGCGCCGACGGCCACCGCGCCATCGCGCTCGACGCGAGTGGAAAGTCGAGCGCCCTCTGGAGCGCGGGCGGGACTGGCGCCCGATAAGCGCTCCGGTTCACCGTGCCGAACCTCCCCGGCCGCTTTCCCAAAACCCCGGGCAAAGCGTCTGTCCAACAACCTCTTTTGAATATTTTCCCGGCGCGCCGAGTCGGCAAATGGGAAAACGGACCTTATGCTTCTACGCCCCCGCTCGCCACGAGCTTTTGTGGCTCTTTTGGCCTTTGTGTTCAACATGTCCATCGCTTTCGCCGAAGAGCCGGCGCCCGCGCGCATTCCCGATGTGGTGGTGGTGGGCACGCCCCGGGAAGACCAGCCGGTGGGAGCCAACCAGCAGCCCGAGTGGACCACCCAGCGCCGGTTCGCCACGACGCGAGTTTACGTGCTGGCGCCGTGGCAGGTGGAGTTCGAGCAATGGTGGAAAGGCAAATTCCTCCGCGACAACTCGCGCGAGCATTTGTTCCAGTCCGAGATCGAGGTGGGTCTGCCGTTCCGCAGCCAGCTGGACTTTTACGAGAACCTTGAGCGGACAGACCGGGGGACTTTCCGGCACCAGGGCAACCAGTTGGAGCTTCGTCACGCCCTTGCCGACTGGGGAAAGATCCCGCTTAACCCAACTCTCTATGGCGAGTGGAAATTTAATGACCATGATCCTGACGCCTTTGAAATCAAAGTGTTGCTGGGCGAGACCCTGGCGCCGCGCTGGCATTGGGGCTTGAACGCGTTTTACGAGCAGGAGGTGGGTGGTGGGCGCGAATCCGAAGCGGGCCTCGCGCAAGGCGTCAGCTACACCTTGATTGATGAAATCCTCAGCGCGGGCGTGGAAATGAACCTGGAGCGCAGTTCGGGGAGGAATTTCGACGGCAAGCCGAACGTGGAGTTTTTGATCGGACCCAGCATTCAATGGCGTCCCGTTCCCCGCATGCACCTCGACTTGGTGCCCTTGTTTGGAGCAACCCATGCCTCTCCCAGCGTGGAAGCCTACGTGGTGTTCGGGTTTGATTTCTGGCGTGGCGAGGCCAGCCATTACTCCCCGACGTCGATTCGCGGACGGTGATCTGGCCGAGGCCAGGCTGCCGGAAAGTCACCGTCGGCGCCGCCGGTCTCCGGCCCGGCATTGCTTCCCTGATAACCAGTCATCCTGCCTTCACACACTCCAAACAAATAATCGGCGGCGTGGTCAGAAAGTCATCCCAGTAGCCGGGCGCCACGCCGACCGCGCCCCCGGGCGAGAGGCGGGCGGCGTGCCAACAAATGTTGCCCAACCCGGCGGCGGCGCACTCGGCCTCGTGGGTGGCGACGCTAAGGTAATAATTCTCGAGCTCAATGGCGCCGTCATTGAGATGCAAGGTCCAGTGAATCGGCACGCCCTCGCGCCATTCGCCCGCCACATGCGTCTGAAAGCCGTACTTGCGATAGGAGGGCGCGGTGGGAAAGAGGCAGGCCGGATTGCAATTCACGGTCACGAAACGGCCGCCCGGCTTGAGCGCGCGGGAAATGCTGCGAAGCATGGCGCCGAGTTCCGCCCGGGTGGCGGCGTAGTTGAGCAGGTAAGCCGCCACCACAAGGTCAAACCGGTCGGGAATGGGCAAATCCTTCGCATCCCCGGTAAGGTAACGAATCCCGAGCGGGCACGCCGCCTCCTGCTCTTTCGCCAAAGCGATCATGCCAACCGAAAGATCCACGCCGGTGACGCTGGCGGCGCCCTTCGCTTTCAAGAGGCGCGAGTAAAATCCCTCGCCGCACGCGAGATCGAGCACATGCTTGCCGGCGAGATCGCCGATCACCTCGAAGAA
The DNA here is from genome assembly GCA_964566745.1 of uncultured Verrucomicrobiota bacterium. GTDB lineage: Bacteria > Verrucomicrobiota > Verrucomicrobiia > Limisphaerales > CAZMLP01 > CAZMLP01. Next base: position 3,372 of record CAZMLP010000471.1, read on the forward strand.
GGTGTGCGCCTCGACATGCGCGCGCCAAGGATGGAGCTTGGCCCGTCTATATTGCCCGGCAATCGGGTCGTAGTTCGTGCTCATGGCGTTGGTTATCGGGAGCGCCGGGCGATTGCAAGTCTCAGGCAATGGCGACCGCGCGCCAAAATCGGTCTGCGTGGAAGGTAATTTCTGAATGCCTGGTTGGCAAAATCAGGTTGGTGATTCCTCTTGGTCATCCCTCTTTCCGGTTGCCAGAGTAATCGGTGACCGCAACATTCCGGGCGGCGCGGTGTTTGATTGACGGACGTGTCTTGGGGCGGAACGGCGTTTTGGATAATGTTGCCGCCCTGGCATGGCCATTGCATTTTGACCGGGAAAAGAATGAAGACGATTGTCACCATTTTGATTGTGGTGGGCGCCTCGGTGGCGCTGGCCATGCAGCACGGCGCCCTGAACCGGACGCGCGAGGAGAACGCGCAATTGCGCCAGCAATTGGATGAGACTGCCAAAACGGCGGCCGCGGCCACGGGCAAACAGGAGGTGGACTCCGTCGAGTTGAGCCGGCTGCGCGCCGAGCACGCGGAATTGATCCGCTTGCGCGGGGAGTTGGCGGCGTTGCGGCAGCGGGGTCCTGCGACAGCCGCGCTGGCGACCCAAGCTGTTCCCTTCACCGCGACCGCCGGCGCGGCGCCCGTCGCGGTGGCGAACGGAGCTCCAATGGAATTTGCCGCCGGTGTCTCGGTCCCGGTGACGGCTTGGGCGGATGTTGGATTGCAAACTCCCGAGGCGGCGGCGCAGACGCTGCTGTTCGCGGCATTGAAGGGCGACGTAAGACGGATGGCGGAGGCGAGCGGCAAGGAGGAGACCGGCGAGCCGACTTGGCAGAAGCCGCTTTCCGAGGTCCAGTCGGTCCGCATGCTCACCCAAGGGAACAGCATCCGGGTGAACTCCAACGCGGGCGAGGCGACCGACGAGTCCATGATCGCCTTCGAGTATCAACTGGCGAATGGCAAGACCGAGCAGGGTTTTCTGGGAGTGAAGCAGAAAGGGAACGACTGGGTGGTCAGCCGGGTCGCCGGTTTTCCGATGACGGGGGTCACTGCGGAGACGAAGTAAGGTCGGAATTTTGGCAACGGGATTGCGTTCTCGAAACACGGCGCGCGCCGCGCGCCAATTCAGGCGGAGTCTCCGATTATTTTCGGAGGAAATATCACGGTGACCGTCGTGCCTTGGCCGCGCTCGCTAAAGACGGAAAATCGCGCCCCGTGCAGTTCCACGAGCCGCTTGGCGATCGTTAACCCCAGCCCGGCGCCTTGCTGCTCGTACACCTTGCGATTGAACTGCATGTAAGCGCCAATTTGAGCGACGAAATCCGGCTCCATCCCGCGCCCGTGGTCCATCACCACCAGGCGGGTCTCCTTGCCCAGGTCCACCAAGTGGACAGACACGGCAGCCCCTGGTTTTGAAAACTTGAAGGCATTGGAGACCAGCTCGGTGACGATCTTGTCCAGATTGGCCGCGGAGACGGGCAACACCGCCGAATTGATCTCCAGCTTCAGATCACCCTCGCGCCGCGCGGCCTTGGCCTCCTCGCGGCAGCGGTGGGAGATCACTTCCTCCGCGTTTTCAACAAACGCTCGGCGCATCTCGGCCAGCGCCTCGGGCATGGTGGCGAGAAGCTCCACTTGGGCGTAGGTGAGAAAATTAAGAATGAGCCGGTGCAACCGCTCGCCGGACTCTTGCAGGGTGCGGGCATAATCAAGCAACTCTTTGGGCGTGACGGTGCTCGCCTCGAGTTTGATGATTTCCGCGATGCCCAGGATGCCGCTGAGCGGCGTCAGCAACTCGTGCGGCAGCATGAGGCTGATTTGCCCGCGCAAATCGCCCAGCTTTTTCTCCGCCTCGCGCCGCAGCACGGCCTGCTTTTCGAGCCGCGTGCTCACCGCGTGAAGCAGTTCCTGGAGGCTGAACGGCTTGGGCAGATAGTCGTCCGCCCCGAGGCTCATGCCGTGTCGCAGGCCGCCCAGGTCCGCCTGGCCGGTCATGAGGATGACGGGAATGTTCGAGAGCTTCGGGTCCTGCCGCAGTTGGGCCAGAAAAGTGTAGCCGTCCACCCCCTCCATCTGGACGTCCGAGAGGATCAAGTCCGGCTGGAAACTTTGGGCAAGGGTGAGGCCATCCAAGCCGTCCGACGCCTCGGCGACCTCGTGCTGATGCAAGTAGAGCGCGTTGCGCACCACAGCGCGCTGCTCGGGCATGTCATCGACTACTAGTATTTTCGCCATAATCACCGATGGCGCCAATCGCCCCAAACCTTGTGTGCCGGCTCGCGCGGTGCTCCCGCCGCGCTGCTTGACGCGGCTGAGAGTAGGCCACACCTTTGGCCCGCTCAAGGTTATATCGACGCCGGGCCAGGCCGGCTCAAGGCCCAATTCTTGATCCAATATCCCATGATCCCTTGCAATTTGGGGCCGGTTTCTTAGAACAGGGGCATGTCCCGCTCACTGCCCAACCGTCGCCAGTTTCTTCAAACAGGAAGCACTCTGCTCGCTGGCATCGCAATGACCGGCGGCCTGCGGCTTGCGCTCGGGGATGCTCACGCTGCCTCGCGTCCCAAATATCCTCTTCATTTGGGCGGGCCGGTGTTTGTCAAAACCGACGACCCGGAGGAACTGGCGCGGGCGCACCGGCAAGCGGGTTACGCGGCGGCGTATTGCCCGAATTTGCCCCTCGCGGACAGCGGGCGAATTCGCGCTTATGCGGACGCCTTTGCGCGCCACGGGGTGGTGATCGCGGAGGTCGGCCGCTGGGTCAACCTGCTGGACCCAAACCCGGAGAAACGCCGCCAGAACCTCCAGACAGTCACGGACGGCCTGGCACTGGCGGACGCGATCGGCGCGCGGTGTTGCGTGGACTTGGCGGGGTCCTTCAACCCGGTCTCCTGGCACGGCCCGCATCCGGAGAACTTGTCGCGCCGGTTCTTCGACGCGATTGTGGAAAACGCCCGCAAGATCATCGACGCGGTCAAGCCGCGCCGGAGTTTCCTCACCTACGAGATGATTGGCTGGTCGCTGCCGGATGGCCCGGAAAGTTATCTAAAATTAATCCGCGCGGTGGATCGGCCGGCCTTCGCGGTCCACTTGGACCCGTGCAATGTGCTGAACTCGCCGCAGAAGTTCTATCGCAACACGGACGCGCTGAACGAGTGCTTCGACAAGCTGGGCCGCTGGATCAAAAGCTGCCACGCCAAGGATTTGATCATCGACGTGGAAAAAAACCTTCACTTTCGCGAGGTCATTCCGGGCCAGGGCTCCCTTGATTACGCAACCTACTTGAAACGGCTCTCCGCCTTGCCGCAACAGCCGCCGCTTATGCTCGAGCATTTGTCCAAGCCGGAGGAGTACGATCAAGGCCGGCGGCACATCATGGACGTCGGGCGCCGGAACGGGATTGATTTCTCCTGACTCGGGACGGAAGGCGGCGCCCAATTTTTCGCCCAATTTTATTGGGGATTTTTGAGGGAATCGCCCGGATTGGATGCCTTGTCCGCGCCCGGCTCCCCTTCCATCGTCGGGGCCTCCGCGACCTTGGCCGGCAGCCGCCTGCGAATCTCGGACACCCGCCGGAGTCCCTCGGCCAGTTGCGCCGGCGTCAAACTGGCCACCAGCTCCCGCTGCGCCAGGTCGGCATCCCGGTCGCCAGCGGCCGCCGCGAGCGAGTACCATTTGTAGGCCTCGACCGGGTCCTTCTCCACGCCGCTGCCGTTGGCAAATGCCACTGCGAGATTATACTGCGCGGCCCGGTTTCCCCGCCTGGCCGCGAGGG
>CAZMLP010000472.1:0-4563 GCA_964566745.1 uncultured Verrucomicrobiota bacterium
CAACTGGACATCGACGACGCGGCAAGACTTTCGGGGGACGAGGTTCTGATCCTGCGGCTGCTGGTAAATTTGCTCGCCAATGCCGTGGCGGCGAGCCCGGCGGGACGTGAGGTAAGGATCGAGGCATCTCCTGCTGGCGAAGGTTTTCTTGCCGTGCGAATCCTCGACGAGGGGCCGGGCATGCCGGCGGACGCGAAAGCCGCGCCGTTCCCGTTGCCCAATGGCAAGGCCACCACTGCCAAGGTTCCCGGCCTGGGCCTGGCCATTTGTCATCGCATCGCCCGTTGGCACGGCGGCACGTTGGCATTCCATATCCGTCCAGGTGGCGGGACGGTCGCGGAAGCCCGGTTGCGAACGGCTTGAGCCCGCGCCGGAAGGGAGCAAGGATGTGGACTTGCAAAAGCTCTCGCGGACAACAACGCGACGCCATCTTGACTTTGGTTTCCTGGACCCGCCACAATTTCCCATGGTTTCCAACCTTTTAGGCCGTTTCCTGATTCACTATTAACAGCCTGCTCATGCCTCCATCCCTAACGCACCTTCGGGCCGGAATCATTGGCACTGGCTTTATCGGGCCGGTCCACATCGAGGCACTGAAACGACTCGGCGTGCAGGTCACGGCCATTTGCGGCTCGACCAAATCCGCCACGGCAACCGCGGCAAAATGGGGCATCCCCGAGATCTATGGCGAATACGACTATCGCGCGATGTATCGTTCGCCGAATGTGGATGTGGTCCATATCACGTCGCCAAACAAGGTTCACGTCGAGCAATCTTTGGCGGCGCTCGCCGCCGGCAAGCACGTGGTCTGCGAAAAACCGCTCGGCATGACTTCGCGGGAGACGGCGCGCGTGGTGAAGACGGTCGCCAAGCCAGGCTGCCCGGTTTTTGCCGTGAATTACATGTGCCGGTTCTTCCCCGCCGTGTTGCAGATGCGCGCAATGGTGCGGCGGGGCGATCTCGGCCGGATCATGCATGTGCAAGGCCACTTCTTCCAAGACTGGTTGTTGAAGGAGACCGACTACAACTGGCGCTTGCTCGCGAGCGAGGGTGGCAAGTTGCGCGCCGTCGGTGATATCGGAACGCACTGGGTGGATGCGGTGTCGTTCATTCTCGGGGCCAAGGCCGAGCGTGTTTTCGCCACCTTGGAGACCTTTCACAAAACCCGGCTTCGCCCGCGTGGCGAGGTGCAAACGTTCATGCAGGCCGATCCCGCGACCATGGTCCGTTACAAGGTGGACACCGAGGATTTCGGCAGCTTGCTGCTCAAGTTCGGCCGGGCGGACCATGAGTTTGCCGATGGTGTCCACGCGAACGCCTCCATTTCGCAAGTCGCTGCGGGCTGGAAGTGCAGCTTGTATCTTGGCATCTACGGCACGAAGGGCAGTGTGCAATGGGATCTGCAACAGCCCAACGAGATCACTGTGGGCCGCCGTGACGAGCCGAACCAGATTTTGCAACGGGCCACCGCCGGTTTCAGCGGGGACGTGGCGGGATTCACCGATTATCCCGGTGGCCATCCCGAGGGCTTTCCGGACAGTCACAAAATGCATTACCGCGCCGTTTACGAGCACATCGCCAGCGGACGGCAAACGCCTGTCCTCTTCGCCACGGCGGCCGACGGCCATCACGAAATCCAGTTGTGCGAGGCGATTTTGAAGAGCGATCGCGCCAAGGAATGGATCAAAGTCTGATCGAACTCTTCCCCGCCATGCCCGCTTCGACTCCCGACCTCGGCCTGCAACTCGGATTTGTTTCCGCGATCCTTCCCGAGCTTTCCTTGAAAGAGGTGCTCGCCTTTGCCCGGAACGAGGGCTTTGCGTGCGTCGAGGCGATGTGCTGGCCGACCGGCAAGGCCGAGCGTAAATTTGCGGGCGTCACACACGTTGATGTCATCGGCTTTAGCCAAGCCCAAGCGGACGACGTAAACGCCCTTTGCGCGGCACAACAAGTTTCCCTTTCCGGCTTGGGATATTATCCGAACCCGCTTGATCCCGATGCGGCTGTCGCCAAGCAGGCTGTAGCCCATCTCAAAAAAGTGATCGTCGCCGCCGCAAAACTCGGCTTGCGGAACGTGAACACTTTCGTTGGTCGCGACTGGACCAAAAGCGTGGATGAAAACTGGCCGCGCTTCTTGAAAACATGGAAGCCGCTAATTGCCTTTGCGGAGGATCATGACATCAAGATTGGCATCGAAAATTGTCCAATGCTCTTCACTCGCGACGAGTGGCCGGGCGGCAAAAACCTCGCCACCACGCCCGTTATCTGGCGGCGGATGTTCAGTGACATTACGTCGGATCACTTCGGCCTGAATTACGATCCCTCTCACTTTGTATTGCAACAGATGGACCCGGCCAGCCCGTTGCGCGAGTTCCAATCCAAGCTATTCCATCTGCACGCCAAGGATGTAAAGCTGCGCCACGACCGCCTGAACGAGACCGGCGTGTTCGCGCATCCGCTCGAGTGGCATCAACCGCGCATTCCCGGGTTCGGCGAGATGGATTGGGGCCGTTTCCTCGGCGCGGTAATGGAGACCAGCTATCGCGGCCCGGTTTGCATCGAGGTCGAGGACGACACCTTCGGTAAATCCCTCGCCGGACGCCAACGCGCCGTGCGAGTCGCCGGCAATGTGCTGCGACCGTTTCTGGCATAATCCACATTTCCCATCCCATGAAATACACCTACGCCGAGCTCGCCAAGATGATCGACCATTCGCTGCTGCAACCGTCGATGACCGACCAGGAACTCGATGACGGTTGCCGATTGGCCGCGCAATACCAGGTCGCGTCGGTCTGCATCAAGCCCTACGCCGTCCGGCGCGCGGCGGAATTGCTAAAGGGAACCGGCGTGCTCGTCGGGGCCGTCATTGGCTTTCCGCACGGCAACAGCGCCACGGAGTCGAAGCGTTACGAGACCGAACTGGCCTGCCGCGACGGCGCGGTGGAAATCGACATGGTAATCAACGTCGGCAAGGCGATGAGCGGCGATTGGGAGTACGTCGAGCACGATGTGCGGACGGTGTGTGACGAGGCGCATAAGCTCGGCGCGAAGGTGAAGGTGATCTTCGAGAATGATTACCTGACCAAAGGCGGCGCGGGGCTGGGCAGCGACGATTTCAAGCGCAAGCTGTGCCAGATTTGCGAGCGCGCCGGAGCGGACTGGATCAAGACCTCGACCGGTTACGGTTTCGTGAAGCAATCTGACGGGAGTTATAATTACAAAGGCGCCACCGAGCACGACCTCGCTTTGATGCGCGCCAACGTCTCGCCCAAAGTGCAGGTCAAGGCGGCGGGCGGTGTGCGCGATTTGGATGGCTTGATCAAAGTGCGCGACCTGGGAGCGAGCCGTTGCGGGGCGTCCGCGACCGCCGCAATCCTCGACGAGTATCGCCGACGGGAGTCCGCTGAACGGTCTGGAAGTGCCCCTGAGGCCAAGGCCGCCACGATTGGCGCGGGAGGTTATTGATTTCCTCAATTCCGCCCGCCGTGGCATTCGGATTGATATATGGGGCGGATTCCGGCATCGTTGGCGCCGTCGAATGAATTACCCGGCGCCTCGCTTCACCAAACTGTCGGTCTTGATGGCGGCTTACAACGAGGAGGCGACCTTGCGCCGGTGCATCGAGCGCATTCTTGCCATTCCCCTACCGGGCGGCCTCGCCCGGGAAATTGTGCTGGTGGATGACGCGTCGCGAGACACCACACTTATCATTGCCCGGCAACTGGCCGCCGAGCACCCGGAAGTTCGCCTTTTCCAGCAACCGCATAACCAAGGCAAAGGCGCGGCCATTCATCGCGCCATCCAGGAGATGACCGGGGACATCGCGGTCTTCCAGGACGCCGATCTCGAGTACGATCCCGCCGATTACCCGCGCATGCTTAAACCCATTCTCGAGGGAAAAGCGGACGCCGTGTTCGGGTCGAGGTTCACCGGGGAAGAGCGCAAAGTGCTCTATTTCTGGCACTCCGTTGGCAACCGGGTCCTGACCCTGCTGGCCAATATGTTGAATGACTTGAACCTCACCGACATGGAGACTTGTTACAAGATGTTCGTCTCCGAGTGCTTGCGCTCGATCCCGCTCGAATCAAAGCGCTTTGGCATCGAGCCCGAGGTCACCGCCAAGATCGCCCGCAACCGGTTCCGCGTTTACGAGGTGCCAGTCAGCTACAACGGTCGCACCTACGAGGAGGGCAAAAAGATCAATTGGAAGGACGGCGTCGCGGCTCTCTGGTACATCTTCAAATACCGCTTTAGCTCAAATTACGCGGACGCCGGCAAGGTTGCCCTCGACGCCCTCGAGCAAGCGCCCAAGTTCAACCAATGGATGCATGACTCCATCCAGCCACACTTGGGCGAGCGCGTGGCCGAATTAGGGTCCGGTCGCGGCAACCTCAGCAAGCTCCTGAAGAATGGCCGCCAACTTCTGCTCACCGATTATCGCGAGGAATATCTGGCGGAACTGCGCTCCCGGTGGGATCACCTGCCCAATATCCAGCTTGCCCAGTTGGACCTGACCAAGCCGGAGCAATATCAGGCTTTGTCGAAGTTCGCCCCGGACACGGT
>CAZMLP010000473.1:0-2861 GCA_964566745.1 uncultured Verrucomicrobiota bacterium
CGCGAGGAATCGTCCATGAAAACCCGTTTTTTCCGCGCCGCCGCCACGTTGCTCGTTTGGACTGCCCTGAGCGCCGCGCCCCTCAAAATCACCCTGCCCGCCGAAACCGCGAAATTCAAGGAGTCATCCGGCTCTGAATTGGCCACCGGCCATTGCCTCCTCTGCCACTCGGCGGATTACATCTCCACGCAGCCGCGTTTGCCCCGCGCGACCTGGCGGGCCATCGTGGTGAAGATGCGCGAGAAGTATGGCGCGCCCATAGCGGAAACCCAAATTGATCCCATCGCGAATTACTTGGCGCGCAATTACGGGAAAGACGGCAAGTAGCCGTTGAAAACCGGCTTGCTTCAGATTACGCCGGCAGTTTCTTCAACCATCCCAGCACGTGACCGATCATGGTCGCGGTATGGTCGGCGGCGAAGACGTGGTTTGAGCCAGGGATCTCGATTAACTGCTTCGGTTCGTTGGCGCGGGCAAAAATATCCCGCGAGTCCTGGATCGGCACCACGTCATCCTCGCTGCCATGTACCAGCAACCACGGCACGCGAATTTTAGGGCCGCGATCCACCAGCGTGTCCAGGGTGGAAAGGTCATTCATGTAGGCGGCCGAAAGCGGGCAATTCTCGTCGTCCCACATGAATCCTTCGCCCGGCTTGACCATCCCGAACTCCCGTTGCGCGAACGCCTTGGTGTGGACCATGCCCGCCAGAGACACCAGAAACTTGATGCGCGGATCCTGGCTCGCGCGCAACACGCCCACAGCCCCGCCCATGCTGTGCCCGATATAGCCGAATGGCCGGTTGCCCACCGCGTCAATCACCGAGCCCAGGTCGGCCACCTCTTTGGTGATGTTCGAGTCCACAAAACGCCCGCCCGAGGCGCCATTGCCGGAGAAAGAAATGCGCAGCGCTGGAAAGCCGTCCGCCGCGAGAGCATTGGCCAGCGCCACCACGAACGGCCGGTCCTTGTTGCCTGTCACGCCGTGGCCGAGGATGACCAGGGGCTTGGCGTTGTCACCGGCATGAAAAGTGTAATCGATTCGCTCGCCCCGCGCGTTTTTGATTTCGCCAAACATAGGATGTGTTGATTGCCGTCAGCTTAAAAAGCTTTTGGAATTTTGAAAATGAAGAATGCCCGGGTATTCCCATTCCTCCGTTATCCCTGTTTTCTCAGGTTCGTGTTTCCGTCTTTACCTCCGCATTGCGTCGATCCATCCCCACGCCATGCCCACCAAAAGGCCCGCGGCATGGACAGTGTTCGCGATGTGCCCCACAAAGCCGGTGAAACAGACGGCAAACCAAATCAGCATCATCGTGACAGTCGTGGGGTGCAGCCAAAGGCCGCAGCCAGGGTCATATTTGGCACGAATCCAGATGTAACCAAACAAGCCATACGTCACGCCTGACATGCCGCCAAAATCCGGCCCCACATGAATGTATTGGGCGACATTGGAGACGCCGGAAATCACCAGAATCAGCAGAATGGTTTTGAGCGTCCCATCCCGCCGCTCGATCATGCTGCCAAGATCGAGCAACCAAATCAGGTTGAAGAAAATGTGGAGGAACGAGAAGTGCAGAAACATTGGCGTGAAAATGCGCCAGATTTGCCCCTGGCCAACCTCGACCATGCCCTTGTAACGCTCCCACCAGGGGCCATCAAAGACGAAGCTGCTGATGTAGAGACCCGACACCGGGGTCATGTCTTCCGCGAATTTGGACAAGAGAAACACCGCCACGGAAATGGCCGCGAAGAAAAACGTGGCATAGCCATAACCGCCTTGCAGTCCCGGAGGAAAAAGCTGGCGCGCGTCACGGACGCGCTTTTGATAAGCCACCTCCGTCTGGCGCTCTTTCTCGCGTAGTCCGTCGGCCTGGCGGGCCTGCGCGCCGAACTTCGGGTTGTCGGGCGCGGCTAGAAACTCCGCCTTGCGCGCGGTGGCGGCCTCGACCTGGTCCTCGTCATGCACCCAAACAATCCATGCTTCGCCCCGGTCCGCCTCAATGTCATTGCGAATGCCCGAGACGTACAGGTAATTGCTGAACGTTCGCGCGTTCTTCTCGCCCCGAATGTGCCCAATGGATCGCATGCGAAAACTTCGCGCCGGATTCCGGCGCGGGGCGAAAGGTAAGACTGGAGCGCGGCGGAAGTCAGGTAATTTCGTGAGCCCACCGGTTCCCGCCGCGGTTGAGGCTTTCCAGGGCAGTGGCCAAGTGGAAACCCGAAGACGCGTGGAAACGCGATTTACAGGAGAAGGACTTGCCTCCATCGCACGATCCAATGACGCCGCCCTCTCCCGCGCGAAATCAATGTCGAAAGGGAGACAGCAGGGCAAGCGCGGGAAAACAAATCACTCGTTCAGGGTCAACCCGGCGTTCAGAAAAATCTCCTGAGCGCCGCCTCGTCCCCTTTGCCGGCTAGCAGGTAAACTTTCCCGCCGACACTCCAGCTCGCGGTCATCAATTTGTTTACCTTGGCAAAATTTGGCGCGGAGTCGCGCGGCGCGGACCGCACATCGCCACGATCAATAACGAAGAGATACAAGTCGTCTGGTTTGCCAGCCCCGGCATCGAGGCAAATCATCGAAACCTCCCGGCCGTGCCAGTGCAAGACAGCACAGCCCTCGCCCGGCAATTTGGCCAATTGCGGAGTCAGCGCGTAGTCCCCGTGCGCGCTATTTTTTCGAAGATAATCGCGAATCTGCCCGAGATCCCGGGTCACCAAATTCATGCGGTAATTGCGCAGCGCGTTGCTCACCATCCGGTCACGATACAGGGAAAAATGGTTGGACTGCCCGCCGGAGAACCAAAACACCGCCAATCCGGCCATCAGCGCAAGCGAAGCCGCCAGCGCGGCCAGAGCCG
>CAZMLP010000474.1:0-4510 GCA_964566745.1 uncultured Verrucomicrobiota bacterium
CCGGGTTGGGCCTCGCCATCTCCCGCCAATTGATCGAACTATTTGGCGGCACGATTGACGTCCATAGCGAGGCGGGTCAGGGATCCACTTTTATTTTCACCGCGCGTTTCGATCTCCAACCCCACGGAAACGCCCACCTGAAGCAGCCGGCCGACCTCAGCGGCAAGCGCATCCTCGTGGTGGACGACAACGCGACCAACCGGCAGATTCTGCATCACCAACTCGGCGCCGCGGGCGTCACGGTGATCTCCTGCGCCAGCGGTCCCGACGCGATGCGGCTCTTCCTTCGCGCCAGCGAGACCGGCGAGCAATTCGACCTGGCCATTCTCGACATGCACATGCCGCAAATGGACGGTTTGGCACTGGCGCAAATCATCAAGGCCGACCCGCGGACCACCCGCACGCCCCTCGTGATGCTGACCTCGCTCAGCCACCGGTTTGAGCCGGGCACCGTGCAGGCGGTCGGCTTGGAGGCCTACCTCGTCAAACCGGTGAAACAAGCCCGATTGCTGGAATGCCTTGCGAATGTGCTTAGCAACAAGCACCCGGCGCAGATCATTCCGCTGGAAGGCCCCAGCGGCCAAGAGTCCCATGGCTCGTCTGACGCGCCCGGTGAGAGCCAGTTGCGGATTCTCGTCGTCGAGGACAATAACGTGAACCAGCGCGTGGCCCTCCGGCAATTGAAGAAGCTGGGGCACACCGCCACCGCCGTCGAGAACGGCGAGAAGGCCGTCCAGGCGGTGGCGCATTTTCACTACGACATCATTTTCATGGATTGCCACATGCCGGTCATGGACGGGTATGAGGCGACCCGGCAAATCCGCCGCCTGCCCCGAAACGAGCAAGGCGAGGCCGTGGCCCGGCCCTATATCGTCGCGATGACGGCCAACGCCCTGAAAGGCGACCGGGAAAAATGCCTGGCTGCAGGCATGGATGACTACCTGAGCAAACCCGTCAATCTGCAGGACATCGAGGCCGCCTTGCGGCGCGCGGAGCGGCATGAGCCAGTCGCTCCCCCGCCCGAATCGGAGGACGCGCCGCCCACCATTGATGAAAAGAACGTCGAGCAGTTGCGCGAACTGGCCAGTGACGACGCGCCCGACGCCCTAGGAGAGTTCATCGATGTCTTCCTGGATCAAACCCCCTTGTTGCTGGAGAAAATTCATGCCTCCATCGAGGCGGCAAACGGACAGGAGTTGCACCGCGCGGCCCACACCTTGAAGGGCAGCGCGGCCAACTTCGGCGCCCGGCCGCTGGTCGCGCTGTGCGCCCGCATGGAGAAAATCGCCGCCGGGGAGCGGTTCCTTGAAGCGCACTCGTGCGCCGCCGAAATTGACCACGAATCCGCGCGGGTCGTCGGCGCCTTGAAGAAAATCCCGCGCACGATTGTGCCCAATCTTGCTGTCGCGTGAACAACGCCTCCAAGAACATCCTGCTGATCGATGACGAGCCGTTTGTCCACGAGTTCATCGCCGCAGTCCTCGACCCGGAGCCAGTCCAGTTGTTTGGCGCGCGTGACGGGCACGAGGGGCTGATGCTCGCGCGGCACCGCCGTTTCGACCTCGTTCTGCTCGACCTTGGCCTTCCGGCCATGGACGGCTTTGACATTCTGCGCGAGTTCAAGTGCAGCGCCCAATGGCAGAACGTCCCGGTGATCCTCGTCACCGGACAAAATGACACAGAAACGGTGGTGCGCGGTCTCGATCTCGGGGCGTCTGATTACATCACGAAGCCGTTCGCGCCGGAGGAAATGCGGGCCCGGGTTCGCGCGACCTTGCGCGCCAAACAACTCCAGGACGAGTTGGTGAAGGTCAACCGGGAATTGGAGTCGGCGCGGGGAACCGCCGAGGCGGCCGTGCGCGCGAAATCTGATTTCCTGGCCAACATGAGCCATGAGATTCGCACGCCCATGAACGGCGTGATCGCGACCACCGGGCTGCTGTTGGACACCGAGTTGGGCCCGAAGCAACGGGAGTTGATTGAGATCATCCGCCACAGTGGCGAGTCCCTGCTCTCGGTAATTAATGACATCCTCGACTTTTCCAAAATCGAGTCCGGCAAGCTGGACCTCGAGGAGCGCCCTTTCAGTTTGCGCAGTTGCGTGGAGGAGTCCCTTGACCTGCTGGCCGCAAAGGCTGCGGGCAAGGGCGTCGAATTGATTTACCGCTGGCAGGCGGGCCTTCCCGAAATGTTGCTGGGAGACATCGTGCGTGTTCGCCAAGTGGTCACTAATCTTGTCAGCAACGCCGTCAAATTCACGGAGAAAGGCGAGGTCATCGTCACGCTGGAGCGGTTTCGTGGCGGCGAGGCGGTCCTGCCGGCCGCAACCATTGCCGAAGGCCAGGCGGAGGGTTTCGATCTGCATGTCTCCGTGCGCGACTCCGGCATCGGCATCCCGCCGGACAAGCTTTGCCGGCTCTTCAAATCCTTCAGCCAGGTGGACACCTCCACCTCGCGCGTGTACGGCGGCACCGGCCTCGGCCTCGCCATCTGCAAAAGGCTTGTCGAGTTGATGGACGGCAGCCTGTGGGTGGAAAGCGCGGCTGGCAAGGGATCGACGTTTCACTTCACCATCGCCGCGTGTCCGGCGGGTCCGGAGTCCGCTCCCGCTCCGGTGGTTGCCGACGGGCGCGAAAGGCTGGCGGGCCGCCGGGCGCTCGTGGTGGCGGAAAACACCGCGTTGCGCGAGCGGCTGGGCGAATTGCTGCGGGATCTGGGCCTCAAACCGGAGCTGGATTCCAGCGCGGAAGGCGCGTTGAACACCCTGCGGCTGGGCGAGTCCTTTGCCGTGGCGGTGATTGACCAAATGTGCCTTGGCGATGACGACACCGGTTTGATTGGCCAAATCACGCGGGTTCCCGGCGCGGAAAAGTTGCCCGTGGTCCTGCTGGTCAACATGACGCCAAAAAGCGAGAGCCAGCGCCGCTTCCCGGCGAACCTCGTTGCCGAGGTGATGAAACCGGTCAAGCCAGCGCAACTGGCCGCCGCGATGGAATTGGTGGCCCGGGGAGCCCGCAAGGCGCCCCAAAAGCAGGCCGGCAACCCGGCCGACCCGGACCTCGCCCGGCGATTGCCCTTGCGCCTGCTGATGGCGGAGGACAATCCGATCAATCAAAAGGTGACCCAGCACTTGCTCCAGCAAATGGGTTACAAGACGGAGATTGCCAACAACGGGAAGGAAGCCGTGGACGCGGTCGAGCGGGAGACTTACGACATTGTTTTCATGGACATGCAGATGCCCGAGATGGACGGTCTCGAGGCCACCGCCGAGATTCGCCGGCGCGAGAAAGCCGCGCCGTCGTCCGAGACAACACCGGTTGTCATCATCGCCATGACGGCGAATGCCATGGCGGGCGATCGTGAGCGTTGCCTTGAGGTGGGCATGAACGACTATCTCGCCAAGCCCGTGCGAAGCGAAGAGTTGCGCAAAGTCATTCAAAAATGGGGCGCCCAACTGCGCTCTCGTCGTGTCCGCGAGCAATCCGTGGTGGCGGACGAAAACCAGGAGGGCGGCGGCGAGGCTCCGGTTCCGCCAGCAACCGACGCGGTCTGTTTGGACATCAGCGGCGCCCCGCAAGTGCCGGGCAATTATCCGGTTGTCAACTCCCCCGAGCCAAACCGGCTGGGAGTGGCTTTGCTCGACCGGGAGCAGTTACGCCAATTCACGGACGGTGATGAGGACCGCTATCGTCAACTCATTGGAGTTTACCTGGAGCAGACGGCCAAGCAACTCGCCCGAATCAAGGACGCGCTGGCCGCCGGAAAATATCCCGAAGCCGCCCGGCTGGCTCGGGGATGCGTCTGCGCCAGCAAGGTGCACGGAGTTGCCGGAGCCGTTGGACCGTTCCGACAATTGGAGCAATTCCTCGCTCGCCAGGATTATCGGGAATCCCACAAGTGCTTGACAGAAACTCACTTGCAATTGGAGCAGATCCGCCTTCAAGCCGTCCCGGTCCCCGCCCGCACGGACTCGTCAGCCGCTTTGCCGGAGGCGGCAATGAACTTTTGAGCGGCCAAGCCGGGCCGCTCGCCGCAAAATGATTGGCAGAAACGCCGTTTCCGGCATACAGTCGCCCGGCCAGACCACCGATGGTTAGTCATTCCACTTCCAAGACTTGCCATTTCAAGCGGTCTTTTTGTTAATCCGGTGAAAATATTGATTGCTGAAGATGATTTGGTGGCGCAGCGCATTTTGAGCGTCGCCCTGCAAAAAATCGGCCATGAGGTCATTGTGGCCAACGACGGTCAACAGGCTTGGGACAAGCTGGTTCGCAACCGGGTCCAAGTAATCGTCAGCGATTGGATGATGCCCAATATGAGCGGCGTGGACCTTTGCCGCAAAGTGCGGGCGCGCCGTCGCAAAGACTATATTTATTTCATCCTCGTCACCGCCCTCACCAGCCAGGAAAACCACAACGAGGCAATCGAGGCGGGCGTGGATGACTTCCTGGCCAAGCCGCTGCGGCAGGACAACCTGCTCATCCGGTTGCATGTGGCCGAGCGAATTCTA
>CAZMLP010000475.1:0-3148 GCA_964566745.1 uncultured Verrucomicrobiota bacterium
CGCATGAGCAGCGCCGGCGAACATCAAGCCGCAGGCAATAGCCGCCGCAAGCGCATGACTTCGAATTCGAAATTTCATCATTTTTTCCTCCTGTTGGTTGTTACGCCGCGCCCGTTAAGCCTTGGGCACGTATTTTTTCCGATATCGCTATCGGCCGCTGAGTCTCACCGAAGTAAGCTTCTTCCAAACGCTGAGCTAAATTTGATTCGTCAGTCTTGGCTCCAAAGACAATTCCGCCTTTCGCCATCGCATAAACGCGATCCGCAACAGCCAGTGCCTTTTCAACGAGTTGTTCAACCAAAAGGACTGCCGTGCCGGCCTTTCGCAACTGATGGACGACGTTGAGAACCCGGTCGACCAGAACTGGCGATAAGCCAGCGGAGGGTTCGTCAAGCATCAAAAGTCGAGGGCGTCGCACCAAACCCTGAGCCACCGCCAACATCTGCTGCTGGCCGCCGCTGAGACTCGACCCGCGATCATTGCGCTTGGCCATAATTTCCGGGAAATAAGATAGGGCCTCGTCGATACGGGCTGCGCGTTCTTCGGCCGGACAATCATAAGCAGCCAGCAACAAATTATCCGCGACCGATTGCTGCGTAAAAATCCGGTGTCCTTCAATAACGTGAACGAGGCCGGTTTTTGCGATAGCCCGCGAACCGGAATCTCCAAGTTCGATTCCGGCAAAACGGATCGACCCGGTATGCGGCAGCAACCCCGACAGCGCCCGAAGGAACGTGGTTTTGCCCGCGCCATTCGGCCCCAGCAGAGTTACGACCTCGCCCGCGTTGATGTGAAAATCGACGCCATTCAAAACGCCGATCTTGCCGTATCCGGCCTTCAGATCGTGCACGTCGAGTAGTGGTTCAACCGCCGAGATAGGCACTCACCACCTCCTTGTGCACGCGAATTTCCGCCGGTGTGCCTCTTGCGAGCACTCGCCCGAGATTGAGCACGGTCACGTGGTTACAGATGTCGAAAATCAAGTCGGCATGATGCTCGACCACCAATACAGCGGTCCCGCACTCGCTGATTTGCTTGACCAGTTCGCCAAGACGCGAAATCTCCTCGGCGGACAACCCGGCGGCCGGCTCATCGAGCAACAGAATCGAGGGGCGCGAAATCAACGCGCGGGCTATCTCCAAGAACCGGAGTTCACTGTGTTGAAGTCGGTCTGCGCGAACCTCCGCGAGATCCCGAAGTCCGACCACGCGCAGCGCCAACAGCCCGTCGGCCAGCAACTCACGTTCGTCGCGATGGTGCCGCGGCAACGCTAATAGCGTTTCGAGAAAATTCGCCCGCCTGCGGATAGTCGCGCCGATCAACACATTTTGCAGAACCGTCGCCTCACCGATGATGCGCGGGGTTTGAAAGGTGCGGGCAATTCCGCTCGGCGCCCTCGCCACGGTTGGCCGTTGTTCGAGTGTGGCACCTCCGAGGCGGACGGTGCCCGTCTCGGGCCTGTAGAATCCTGAGATGATGTTGAGAATGGTCGTCTTACCGCTGCCGTTCGGACCGATCAGCCCGTGTATTTCGCCGGGCGATATTTCAAGATCGACGCCGTCTACCGCCCGTACGCCACCAAAGCTCAGCACAACGCCACTGAGCACAAGAGGCTCGCGTCGGCGCACCGATTGCAGGACTTCCGCTATTGCAGACGTCATTGGGATAATCGCGCGGTTGCGGTCGAGCGGCTTGCGGCTTTTATAGTCGAGCAGCGACGCAATTCCACCCGGCATGGCAAGGACCACCGCGAGCAGAAGACACGCGTAGAGAAACGTGGACCAGGTTGCCAACGGCGCCGCAATTTCCGGCAAGATGGTGAGAATGATCGTGCCCAGCATCGGACCGAGGATCGATCCGCGACCGCCGATCAGGATCGAGATGAAAAACAAAATCGACAGGTCAAATGTGAAGGCGTCTGGCGTAATGTACGTTTGCAGACTGGCGAACAAACCGCCCGCGATCGCCGCCGCCGCGCCCGTAAAGACAAAGACAACGATCAGTAGCCGGGCTTTCGAGATTCCGACAGCCTCGGCGGCGACTTCGGCGTCGCGAATTGCGATGAGACCACGGCCGAAGCGGCTATGCGCGACGTTGGCGGCCATCCATGTGCAAAGCGTCGCGCAACCGAGACAGAAATAATAAAAGCCAATCTTGCCGTTGAACGGCGTAGGAAATTCTGGGCCAGCTAAACCGATGCCGCCGCCTGTCACGCTTTGCCACGCTAGAGCGATTTGGGTGACGATCGTCGCAAAGCCGAAGGTCGTGATCGCAAAGTAAAACGTACGCAGACGCAATGCCGGGAGGCCGACGATAACGCCGAAAGCGGAACCGGCGACGCCCGCGATGAGCAAGGCGATAAACGGTGGGACCGGCGGCAGAACATTTCCCGCGGACAGTATGGTAGTCACGTAAGCGCCGACCGTCAGCAGCGAGATGTACCCAATCGCGAGTTGGCCGGCAAAACCCACCACCAAGTTCAGCGCCCCCACCAACAACCAATAGATCGCGATGCGCGTGGCGATCAGGACCCAATAATCGTTGGCGATGAACGGTACGGCCAGGGCTAGCGCAAAGACGGCAAGAAAAGGAACAGTCGATATCAAAATGTGTCGCGCGCGTTGGCGTTCGGCTCCAAGTGACGCCTGCGGCATGGTGTCGGTGACTCCGCTCATACCTCTATACTCTCCGCACCGCCGGCGCGCCGAACAACCCTTGGGGTGCAGCCAGCAACAAAATAATGAAAAGCACAAAGACGGCGACCGACGCAAAGATTCCACCGACGATGAAATTTGCCGCTTGTTGGTAGATTCCTAGTGCGAGCCCCGCGGCCACTGCGCCGCGGTTATTACCAAGCCCGCCTAATGCCACCGCCACAAACCCATAGAAATTCAGCAAGGCACCATTGGCTACGAACGCAAGCAGCAGTTCGCCGCCCGCAAAGCCGGCAAAGGCACCAATACAGCCCGCGAGCGCGTAGCTGGCCATTCGGAGATTTCGCTCGGGCAGACCAAGGGCACGCGCCGCGAAATTATCTTCGGCAATCGCCAGAAACGCCTTTCCGACAAGTGTGTGACGGTAAAGAAGTTCGAGCCCCCACATGACAACGCCGCACGCGACGATCGGAAGCCAGAATTTCTCGTGGAAG
>CAZMLP010000476.1:0-2584 GCA_964566745.1 uncultured Verrucomicrobiota bacterium
CGGACCACACCTTGAATGCGTCCCCACGACCGCAACTGAATTTCCAACGGATTCTTGAAATCAAAGCAATGGACCTGTCCAATTCCGGCGGAACTCACGGCGACCACGGTGTGCGCGCCGGGCCGGGAAGCGAAACTGAACCGGCCACCCGCGTCGGTGATCTGGTTGAAATCCTCCAGATTTCCTGAATTTCGCGGGCCGCGCTGCTGCTTGATGGAAAAGCCCTCGATTTCCACCGGCCGCTGAAACGTGCAGAGCGCGACCTCAACGCCAACGGCGGAGCTGCCGTCCGGCAAAATGACCGTGCCGCGAATCGTGTTGTTCGTATCCGTGCGGCGAAGTTGAAAATCAAGGCGCGACGTGTGCGAATTGGTGAGTGACGGCCGGGCCTCGGTCACGTCATAGCCCTCCGCCTCAATTCGAATCGTGGGGACCTCTTCTTCCAATAAAACCACACGATACAAACCATTGGCGCCCGGCACTGGGTCTTGTCGGTCCCAAAACGTCGTGGATTCCTCCCGGCCCGAAAACATTTGGACGTATCCAGGCGTGACTTTGAATTCCGGCACCGGCTCGCCGGAATCGGCATCGGTCACGCCCCCGGTCACTTCCAAGGCCGGTCGCAGCATGATGATGTGTTCCTTGCCGTCGGCGACAAATTTGTTCCGGCGCGAACATTGATAACCGTTCTTCAACACGCAGATCGTCAACTCGCCCTTCGGAGCGGAGCGCCATTCCAGCCGCCCTTCACTGTCCGTCTTGCTGCGGAGAGCGACGCTGAATCGTTGGCCCCACCAATTCTCCAGCACCACCATCGCGTCCGGAACCCCTTGCCCGGCCTCATCGATGACGCGGAAAGGAACGGGCGGCGCCGGGCCGAGGTGGAAAACCAAGTCCGGCGTGAGGGCGTTGCTCTCCGTCGTTTGCTGGTCGATGGCGTAACCCTCGGCCATGACACTGATTAGCTTTTGCGTGCCCGGAGTCTCCAATTCGAACCGGCCATCGGAATCAGTTGCCGTTTTAGCGCCCGGTTGATCTTCGTCCCCGACCCACACTTGAGCTCCGCTGACCGGTCGTTCCAAATGATCCATCACGAGACCCCGCAATGCGCCAGCTCGCTTGAAGGCGGGTCGCGCGGGAGGAATATTGGTTCCCGTGGCGAATGCCGTCACTGGAGTAACCGCGAAAGGCCGGGGCTCAGTGTTCGCTGGATTGGCGGGCTGTCGCCAAGTCGAGTTGATGACGACAAAGAGCAAGACCGCGACGACGCCCATGCCAGCAACGAGCTTGAGACGCGTCCAACGCCATGCGGTTAAGGCTTGGTTGACTAATGCCGGCGAAACGGCGGCGGTGGCGGCCCCGGCCAGCGACGCTTTGAGAACCGAGCTCGCGAGCGGACCGGGCGCGGCGTGGACGGCGTGCGTGGCCAGCACCGTGGCCAACATCACGCCGCCCGAGGCCAGGCCCCGTCGCGCCAGCATCCCGCGCAACTTTTCCACCGCCCGGCTCACGCGTTTCTTGGCGGCGTCCTCGCTGATCCCCAAGCGTTGCCCCACCTCTTGCATTGGCTGTCTTTCGTAAAACCGGAGAATCACGGCCGCACGATCGCTTTCCGGCAGGGTGGCCACCGCCTCGTCCAGCAGCGGCGAGATCTCGCCCCAAGCGGAATCGGACGGATCGGAAGTTGCGTCGGAAGCATTCATGGCCACGGCAAATTGTTCGCGTTGTTGGCGGCGGATTTCCGCGCGGACGGCACGGGCGGCGACAAACCGGGTGGTGCGAAACAACCAGCCGCCGAGAATTGTTTCGTTGGCAAGGGCGCCCGCTTTGCGGGCCAGCAGAACAAACACCGCCTGGGTGACATCCTCCGCGAGGTGGGGATCGCCCGTCTGGCGCCAGGCGGCGGAATAGACCCAATCCAAGTGGCGGCGCACCAACTCGGCGAAGGCCGCCTCGGAGCGGTTCTTCGCGTAAGCTCGCAACAAGTTCAGGTCGTCCATAACGCGCATATTGTTCTATTCCTTCATCCCCGCTGACAGGAAAAGGGGACAGAAAAACATCATTCTGGACAGCCCGCTTGCTGGGCTTACGGTGTGGTCGTGATCCGGGAGTCCAAAGATTTTCCGCCGCCTCGCGCACGTTTCTTTTTCCGGATGCGCAACTTCTTGCGGCTGTCCTCGGTTATGTTTGGCCTCTTTGCGGGATTTTTCCTTTCCGCCGCGGATCCCAAAGATTTTGCTCTCGAAGAGATCAACGGCATTTGGAAAGAAATGTGGAAATCCTCCAGCCCCGACGTCAAAGAGCCGGTCACTCAAAAAATCACCGGGGAAATGGCGCGCAAAAAGCTGATGGGAACCTGGGTGGTTCAATATGGGGTTGGTCCCCAGAAACTCATCATTTCACTCCGTTCCAATCACACGGTGGAGACCTCGGGAACAACGGACGCCGGGCCATGGAAGCGCCAAGGCTCGTGGAAAATCATGTCCGGAAAGCTAATTCTGTTCTTCAAGGAGGACAGCTATCCCCCGTTCATTATCCGGAGCGGAAAGGGCGTGTATATATTCGACCCCTGGTCGAAAACGAT
>CAZMLP010000477.1:0-6692 GCA_964566745.1 uncultured Verrucomicrobiota bacterium
GCCTCCAAATGCAACAATTCGGCGTCCGGGCCGAAGACGAGCTTGTAACCAAGCGCGCGCACCCGAAAACTCACGTCGCTGTCGTCGCGAAACGCGCGGCAACAAGGGTCGAAGCCGCCAATCTCCACCAGCAAGGCGCGACGAAAGGACATGTTGCAACCGCGCGCATGCATGAGCGGCACGCGCTCGCGGTGGTCGAAATTGGTGTGCCACCACCCCGCTTGGGGATCAAGCGCGAGGGGGTTCAGTTTTTCGCGGGGCGACTCCAATTCAGACAAGATGCGCCCGGCGACGCCGCCCACGGCGGGATTGTGGTACTCCGCCACATGGCCTTTGACAAAGCCCGTGCCTGGCTTGATGTCGTCATCGACGAAGATCGTGATTTCTCCACGCGACTCGCGAATGCCGAGGTTGCGCGCGTGGATGAGATTGGGCTGATCCAGAAAGAAGACGCGCACCTTTTCCAGCGGCACGCCAGGCGCGCAATAAAGGTCGCGGGATGGCTGCCCCACCGCCTGCGCCACCACCACGATCTCGCCCCGGTCATCGATCAACGGCAACAAGTCGGCCACGGTTTGGCGGCACATCTCCGTCCGTCCGTAAGTGCAGATCACCACGGAGTAGGCCAAGGAAACGAATGAACGGGTTTCCGGCATGCGTTTAAGAGCCTCCCTTGCCGAAAATGGACCGGAAGAATTTTATGCCCGGCCGGCCGAGGGCGGCGACCGCCAAACGGCCTGCCAGCCCGGGCGTGATGGCGTCTTGCCCGGCTGCCTTTCGCAGCCGCGCGCACGCGGCGCGGTATTCCGCCGCCTCCTCATGATGGAACGCCTGATAACACGAATCCTGCAATTCACGGATCGCCAGCTGGCGGGCAGGGGCGGGAAGCCGCGGATTCGCCAACAGTCTTTCGCAAATGGCGGCCAACTCGCCACTGGATCGCCTGGCGAACGCATGGCTTTTGGCCGAGTCATGCTGCCGGTAAAAACCGCGCATCGTGGGAACGAATTGAAATTTGATTCCCGCGAGCCACAAGCGCCAAAAAAACTCGTGATCCATGCACCAGTGGAACGACTCGTCGAGAAAATGGCCCGCTTGAAAAATGCCTTGGTGAAAAAACATCGACTGGTTTCCCAGCGGAAAAAGGATGCGGGCGAGCTGATTTACTTCAAAGGGATGTATGGCCGCCTCCGACCGTTGGCCGCCTTGCATATCGCACAGGGTGATCGGCCCGTAGAAAATGCCCGCGTCCTTTGCGGTGGTCACGGCAAGCGCGGCGGCGTGAAACGCGCCTGGCGCGTAAAAATCATCCGAGTTTTGCCAGGCAATCCATTCGCCGGTGGCGCGGCGAAAGCCCTGGTTCAACGCGTCGGTCTGGCCGCGATCCTTGGCGCTGGTCCAGTACGCCAGCCACGGCGCGTATTTGCGGAGAACCTCGACGCTGCCATCGGTGCTGCCGCCATCAAAGATGAGGAATTCGAGGTTTGGATAATTTTGGAGCAACACCGAGCGGATGGTTTCCTCGAGGAAAGGCGCCTGGTTGAAACTTGGGGTGACAACGCTGATCTTCGGCCGTGCACCGGACTTCAAGTCGGCGCCCACGGGCGGAATATTTTCCTCCGTCCAAGGCCAGCCAGTTTTTCCGGCGGGCGGCGGCGGAAGTTGGTGCAACAAGGTTTCCATCGGGAACGGTGGTTTGTCCAGGCTCGCAACCCGGCACAGCCACCGACAGGCATTGCCCTAAGTAATCGACCTGACCCCGGCTGGGAAGCCTGCAAATCACCGGCGCCGGAACGGATCCCACCCCATTCGCGAGAATCCATCCCGGCGACCGGCACACCACGCCCCGATTTGCGCTTTCCTGGCATCTACGTCCGGACATCCCCACGAAGTTGGCCCGGTCATTACCGGGACACCGGCAGATACATCTGCTCCGGTCGGGCGGCGGTTCGCGGTTGGCGGTCCATGGCCCGGTCCACCACCTGCCGCATTTGAGTGAACCACCATTGGGCGCGGCTCAAACGGCGGTAGCGGCGGACAGTGGAGGGGAGTTGAGCCTGGTTGAAACCGATCTCGAGTTGCTCGCGAGTAAGAATGTTATTTTTCATATCTGCGACCACCTTACCGCGAGGGGTTGGACAAACACTGTCCATGCCGGGGAACGGGGTGAGAATTTTTAAGACTTCAACCACCAGCCTGGCCGCAGGGGTTTCAAAACATGACGACTTCCAAGATCCGAATGACGAGAGAATTCTCAATGTCAAAGCCCCAAACCTCGCCCGAGGGAGCCGAGTTGAACCCGGAAGTGAATCATCGTGCCGACCCGGAACGTTGGAATTTCCACATTTTGTAGGACGGTACTGGCTAAAGTCGGAAGTCCAAATGTCATTCGTTCGGCGTTCGACATCGAGCTATGTCATTCTCCGCTCGTTTTCGTCCCTTCGTCTCACTCCTTAAACTTGGCATTGTCCATGCGGCAAAATTGGCAATGCTTGTCCAAACGACCCGTTGCGAATAGTTTATGCCCGTGAACCCGAACCTGTTGACCCGCAGAATCCTGGTCTTTTGGCTGGTTTGCGCGTTTTTTTGCGTTTTTGGGGGACGGTCCCTTGCCGATCAGAAATTGATCCGTCTGCGCAACGAAGTGATCACCACGTCGGAGCCGAGCCGGATTGCGCCCCAGTTGCAGACGGTGGAGAAGCCGGTCTCCGGCTTGTACCTCCTGCAATTCACCGGACATTTCCAACCTGTTTGGGGCGAGCAACTTCGGGCGGCCGGGGTGCGCCTGCTCCGTTATGTGCCGGATGACGCCTACATCGTCCGGCTAAGCAACGCTTCGATTGGCCAATTGAAGCGCCTGTCATTTGTCCAATGGGCCGGGCCTTACCGTCCCGAGCACAAGCTTCAAGCGAAGCTCGGGCAAGTTTCACCGACGAATAGCGCGGTTGGCGTGCGGGTTTTGCTAACCCCGGACGCATCCACCAATGAGATTAATCAAGTCAAAGCCATTTTTAAGAAGTTGGGGGGGGAGACGAAGCTGGGCTTTGGCACCATTTTGACCGGCGAAACCGCGCCCGCGCAACTGAATGTCTTGGCCCAGTCCGCCAACGTCCTCTGGCTCGAGTCCGACCGAAAAATGAAGCTGCAGGATGAGATCGCGACGAAGATTATTTTGGGCGGGGAAGTGGGGGATGACAACAATCATTTAGCGGAGGTGCAAGCGGCGGGATACGACGGCCGGGGAACGATTGTGTCCGTGGCAGACAGCGGCCTTTACAATGGCGACGATGGCACGATGCACCCGGACTTGGAGGGCAGGGTGGACGCGTTTTTCTTTTATCCCGGCTTGGACGATGCCTCGGACGAGCATGGTCACGGCAGCCATGTCGCGGGCATTATCGCGGCGGATGGCGCGACCGGGGAAACAGACGACAGCGGGGCGCTTTACGGCCTGGGTGTCGCGCCCAAGACCCATCTTGTCGTGCAGCGTGTTTTTGACGGCGAGGGGAACGACCATTTGCCTCCCTACGATGTGTTGACGCGCGACGCGGTCCGCGCGGGAGCGGTCATCGGTTCCAACAGTTGGGGCGACGACACGTTTGGCGTGTATGACCTTTCCGCCGCCCAATTTGACTCTTATGTGCGCGATGCCGATTTGGTCACGCCCGGTGAACAGCCCTACATTCTTGAATTCTCCGCCGGCAACTCTGGTCCCGGAGCGGGAACCATCGGCACGCCAGCGGTGGGAAAGAATGTCATTGCCACCGGCGCGTCGGAAAACAACCGGTTTGACATGGTGATCTATTCCGACGGCCAGGAGACGATGGCGGATTTCTCCAGCCGCGGGCCTTGCGCGGACGGGCGAATCAAGCCGGACGTGGTCGCGCCGGGCACCTGGATTTCCTCGCTCGCGTCGCCGTCGGCGCTGACCGACACCTCCTGGTTGCCGATCTCGGACAATTACGTGTACGAGGGGGGAACCAGCCAGGCGGGACCGCACGTCTCGGGTTGCGCGGCGATCTTTGTCCAGTATTACCGGCAGAATTATGGCGGCGAAACGCCGTCTCCTGCCTTGACCAAAGCGGCCTTGATCAATTCCGCCGTGGACATGGGAGGCGAAGGGTTTGTGGTGGGGGGAGGCGACGACGAGGAGGATCCCGTTGTGGTGGGGGCTGGCGACACTGGACCCGTGCCCAATATGGACGAGGGCTGGGGTCGAGTGGACATGACCCAAATCATCGGCTCCAGCCGCGTGACCCTCTATCTCGACCAAACCACCAACCTGACCACGGGCAAAATCTACGAGCAAAAGG
Source organism: uncultured Verrucomicrobiota bacterium (assembly GCA_964566745.1). GTDB lineage: Bacteria > Verrucomicrobiota > Verrucomicrobiia > Limisphaerales > CAZMLP01 > CAZMLP01. The sequence continues at coordinate 4,314 of CAZMLP010000477.1, forward strand.
TGGTGGTGGGCAGCCGCGACGAGCCGTTCAAGGTCACGCTGACTTACACCGATGTGCCGGGCCTTCCCGCCGCGATTCCCGCTTTGGTGAACGACTTGGACCTCGAACTGGTCGCGCCGGACGGCAGCCTCTACCGCGGCAACCAGTTCTTCAATGGCGAGTCGGTGCCGGGCGTGCCGGTGGGCGACCGGATCAACAACGTTGAGGGCTTCCTGTTAAGCGCGCCATCACCGGGCGAATGGACCGTGCGCGTGCGCGCCGTGAATGTGGTGGAGGACATCCATCACCGCACAAATAACGTGCCCGAGCAGGATTTCGCGCTGGTGATTTCCGGTGATCTCCCTCCTCCCGGGGCTGGCGTGATCTTCCTGGATCGCCTCTCTTATCGCGCGCCCGCGACCGCGCAGGTGCAGTTGGTGGATTTTGACCTCGCCGCGCAATCGACGGTTTCTGTGCAGGTGACCAGCACGGTGGAATCATCGCCAGAAACCTTGGTGCTGAAGGCCACCAGCGAACCGGGCATTTTTACCAACTCGATTCCGGTGGTGCTGGGCGCGGCGGTCGCGAATGACGGGAAGATCGAAGTGATCAGCGGGGCAACCATCACCGTTACCTATCAAGACGCCAGCCCGGTTTTGAAACGCACAACCACCGCGACGGTGGACAACACGCCGCCCGCCATTTCGAGTGTCGTGGCGACGAATCGCTTCGGCAAAACGACCATTGAATGGACAACCGATGAGCCGGCCAGCTCGTACGTCTATTACGGACCACCGGGAAGTCCCACCCAAGTGCAGATCGATCTCTCGTATGATCAAACACACTCTGTTTCCTTGCCCGCGCAGGCTCCGGGAACAACCAACGTCTTCTATGTGGTGTCCTATGACGAGGCGGGCAACGTCACCACCAACAATAACGGCGGCAAGCTTTACACATTCGTGACCGAGGCGGCCAAGCCGGTCCTGCTGGTTTACGCCGAGGACTCGCTCTTCGATTTGCCCACGATCGACACGTACACCAGCTCGTTGGACGAACTGGGGGTGGAATATGAACTGTGGGACATGGCCAACTTGCCATTCCCCACGTTTGATGATCTGAAGCCTTACCGGGTGGTAATGTGGCGGCCGGCGGTTTTCGACCTGTCTGGCACGCCCATCCCGGCCTCGGCCCAAGCGGCCATCACAAGTTATGTCACCAATGGCGGGTCATTTTTCATGGCGGCCATGGAGTTGCTTTCCGGCTTGACCACTCCCTCGGATCTCGCGTTCCGCTCCAATATTTTGCAAGTGGTCAATTTTGCCGAGGACGCGGGAACGGCTGAGATTTTGGGAACGTCCAGCGACGTGATTGGCGAGGGGATCGACGCGCCCTTGGATTACTCGGGGTATCCTGACCTCTTTGGCGTCATCGATTTTGAGACCTTGCCGGATCACATCACCGTGAGCACGAACGCGTCCGTCGTCTTTCGCGACGCGGATAGCGGGCAGCCCATCGGTTTGCGGTATCCACGCACCGGGCAGGACAGCAAAGGGCGCGTGGTGTTCTTTTCGTTCGCGCTCGAATCCGTGCCGGACACGGCCGATGCGCCGAACAACCGTGTCACCATTTTGGGGAATGTCCTGAAATTCCTCGCGCCCGAGGTGGAGGGATCTTCGAGCATCGCCTTGGACAGCCCGGCCTACACAATTCCCGCCGCGGCGACGGTGGAGGTGGCGGATGTCCATCAATCGGGAAAGAAGCATTTGAGTGTGACAGTCACCTCGACTGGCGACCCCTCGCCCCAGACCATCTCTTTGGATGAGACGGTTCGCCCGGGTATCTTCCGAGGCACGATCGGCTTGGTGGCCACGAATGCCGCGCCAGCCTCGGGCAAGGTGCGCGCCCGGGATGGGGACACGATCACCGCTTCTTACACAGACACAGTGGCGAACAAGGAGGCGCGCGCTTCTGCCGTTATCGACACGGTGAAGGCGGACATCAGCGAGGTCGCCAGCGATCCGGACTACAATGAGGCCACCATTTCCTGGCAAACCTCCGAGGACTCGGACGCGCTGGTTCGTTTCGGCGAAAGCAATGGCGATCCGTCTTTCCTTACCCGCACGGCGTATAGTAGCGAATTCACCACCTATCATGAGCTCTTGCTCACCGGTTTGTTGCCTGACCACGATTATTACTTTCAAGTGGTCAGCCGGGACATTGCGGGAAATGCCTCGGTATCGGGCGGGGCCGGGACGCTTTACCATTTCCGTACCCTCAAGCCGATTGAGCCGCCGTGGTTCGACGACTTGGAGAACGGCGACGGCAACTGGGTGGTCATCGACGGCAGCTCGGACCTCGGGGATTTGGGTGACGCTTTCGAGTCGGACACCCAGTGGACGT
>CAZMLP010000478.1:0-8084 GCA_964566745.1 uncultured Verrucomicrobiota bacterium
CGGGACGGGTGCTTGGAGCGACCGTCTGATTCGCCACGGGTTTCGCGACGTTACCGGCATTGATTTGAATCAAGGCCAGTTCCAGGGCGGCGCCCGGTTCGTGGAGGGGGATCTGAACAGCGATTTCAGCCAGTTGGTCGGCGGGGCGAAATTTGAGCTAATCACCGCGATCGAGGTGATCGAGCATTTGGAGAACAGCAGTCATTTTCTTCGGGAATGCGCGGCGCTGCTGGCTCCCGGAGGCGCGCTGGTGATCACCACGCCGAACGTCGAGTCGATGCCGGCGCGGATCAAACACTTCGCGAGTGGTCGCATCCGGCATTTTGATGCGAATGGCGACAAGACCCATATCGCCCCGATTGACTCTTTTTTGTTCCGCCGGCTGGCGGCCCGGGCGGGCCTAACCGTTTGCGACCATGTGGGGCTGGTGCGTTATTGGCACGACAATCGGGTCTGGTTTCGCGCGCTCTCGGCGGTTTTGGCGCCTTTTTTAAAAGGGATGCCTTACGGCGCCTGCCATCTTTTCCGGTTGCAACGTACAGCGAGATAAAGAATTTACGCGCCGTTTTTAGATGAATAACGACATCGCCATCAGTGTTGAAGGTTTGAGCAAAGCCTATCGCATCGGGTTGAAGGACCAGCAACACGAGACGTTTCTGTCCGCAGTGGCGGCGTGGGTTAAATCCCCTTTCACAAATTTTCGCGAGGTGCGCAACTTAAGCCGTTTCGATGCTCCGGGCGAAAGCGCGGCCCGGGAGGACATTTTTTGGGCGTTGCAAAACGTCTCGTTTGACGTGAAGCAAGGGGAGGCGGTCGCCATTATTGGACGCAACGGGGCGGGCAAGAGCACGTTGCTGAAGATTCTTTCCCGGATTACTGAGCCCACGCAGGGCCGCGCCAGAATTTTTGGCCGGGTCGGAAGCCTTCTGGAGGTTGGCACCGGCTTTCATCCGGATCTCACCGGCCGCGAGAATGTGTATTTGAACGGGACGATCCTCGGGATGAAAAAACGGGAGATCGACGCCAAATTTGAGGAGATTGTAGAGTTTTCCGGGGTCGAGAAATTCATCGACACGCCGGTAAAACGTTACTCGAGCGGCATGCGGGTGCGGCTGGCCTTCTCCGTGGCGGCCCACTTGGAGCCGGAGATTCTGGTCATTGACGAGGTTCTGGCGGTTGGTGACGCGGAGTTCCAAAAGCGCTGCCTGGGCAAAATGGAGGCAGTGGCCACCCAAGGCCGGACGGTGCTTTTCGTCAGCCACAACATGGAGGCGGTCCTGACCCTTTGCACCAAGGGAATTGTCCTGGAGGGTGGCAAAGTGACCTTTATCGGGGAGGCGCCGGAGGCCGTGCAACTTTATCAGCGGAGCGGCATGGGCGAAGGGCAAGATCGCGATCCTCACGTGGTGTGGGTCGCACCGGAAGCCTCCGGGCCGATCACAAACCGGGTGGAGAAGATCGAGGTGCTGAGCATGGACGGCCAGCCGAAGCCGGTGGTGCAGACATGGGATGACGTTTGCTTCCGCGTGCATTACACGGCCTCCGAGGATGTTCATTGCGGATCGTTGGTGCTGGACATCAAGGATTACCGGGACGCCCGGTTGATCGTGCTGGATTCCGGCCTGGGGCTGAATCTCAGAGCAGGCCGGCATTACGTGGATTGCTGCGTGCAACGGCTGCCGCTGGCCGCCGGCGATTACTCGATCGGGGTGGGGTTGGCGCTCTCCAACACCCAGTGGTTATGGCGCAATCCCAACGTCGGATCCATAATCATCAACGGGCGCGATGTCTTTGAGTCCGGCCGCCCGCCCGTGAATTCCCGCATGCTCTTTGCCGTGCCGCATACCTGGTCCAGTTCGGTTTAATCGATTTCATCCGCCCGTTTTGACGTATTGTGAGCTCGCGCGCTGAAACACCGCCAACCGCCGCATCCCAAGGCGGGGAGCAACTGCAGAAATCCTCCATTGCCCCGGAAGAGCGTGAGGCCTTCTACCAGTTCAACGGACGGCTTGCGTTGTTTCAATCCACCAGCGCGGACAAGGACCATTGGGAAAAGCGCTGGTCAAAGGCGAATCTGGCCGAGTTGCTGAAGGCATTCAGCACAGGAAAGCTGGACGAGTTTGAGGGCATTTTCGGACGGCATTTGCCCAAGGACGCGCGAGTGCTGGAGGCCGGTTGCGGCAATGGGCAACTAGTCAAGGCGTTGTCCGCGCGGGGATACAAAGTCGAGGGAATTGACTATGCGGTCGAGACGGTCCGCCGAATCCAGGAGGTTGATCCGAGTTTGAAAGTGCGGACCGGCGACATTTATCAACTTGATGTCCCGGACGAGACTTACGGTGGTTATATTTCGATCGGCCTGTTTGAGCACAACGAGGCGGGGCCGGACGCGGCTTTGAGAGAGACCCGCCGGGTGTTGAGCAAGAAAGGGGTGGCCCTGATCTCCGTGCCGTACTTGAACAACCGCCGGGCGCGCATGATGCGCCGCGCCCCCGTTTCCAAAAGCGCGTTGGCGCCGGACGGATTGAGTTTTTACCAGTATTATTATTCGCGCGCGGAATTTCAGGAGCGCATTGAGCGCGCGGGAATGAAGGTGGTGGAGTGCCTCCCTTACGGTGTTCTCACAGGAATTACCCGGCAACATCCCTTTTGGGAGTGGCTTGACCGGTCGCGATTGTTTATTTGGCCGTTGCAAACCCGGTTCATTCATTGGTGCGCGAACGCGCCCCAATGGGCGCGTTTCAAGTACGCGCACATGATCATGTTTGCCTGCATGCGGGCGGAGGCAGGGTGATGCTTTCCGCGATTCGTTCAACGCTGCCGCAAAACCTCAAAGGGTGGGCGCCGCCGCCCAGTCTTTGCGTGCTAACTTACCACGGGGTGGTGGATCGTTGGACAGACGAGCGGCTGGAACGCAACCTGCACCTGACGGCGGAATTTGCCAGCCAGGCGACCTACTTGCGTCGTGGCCGGGTGATCACAATGCCCGAGGTGTCTGATTCGCTCCGCTTGCCGACCGGATTTTCCCGGCGGGCGGTCGCCATTACCTTTGACGACGGCTATCGCAACAATCTGGAAGCGGTTCGCATCCTGGCCGAGGCGAAGATGCCTTGCACAATTTTCGTGACGACCGGCTCGATTGGGACCGGGAACGTGATCTGGACGGTGGAACTTTCCCTCCTGCTGCTACACGGGGACAACAAAAGGAAAATAGACGTGCTGGGAAAAGTGTGGCCGCTCGAGTCAAGAAAAGACCGGGAGGAGACGTTTCAAACGATTCGCTACCCGCTCAAGGCCATGCCGGCCAGCCAGCGCCGGGAAGCGATGGACGTGATCCGCGGCCAATTTCCCCGGGGCGAGACCGGAAGGCTGCTCGATCAGTATCCGGCGTTCCAAATGCTGGATTGGAAACAAATTGGTGAACTGGCGGCGGCGGGCGTGGAAATTGGCAGTCACGGGGTGGAGCATGAGATTCACCACAGCGCGCAACAGCCGGAGGTGCGGCGACATGAGCTTTTGGCGTCAAAGCAGGAGATTGAAAGGCGTCTGGGAAGGCCTTGCCGGTTTTTCGCGTTTCCGAATGGCGATACCTGTGCCACATCGGCGCAAGAGGTGCGGGACGCGGGGTATGAGCTGGGCTTTACCACATGCCAGAATTGCATTGGCGGGGGATTTGAGCGGGGCACTTTGCCGCGTCTCACTCCGGGAGGATCGGCTGCCAAATTGCAATTGCAATTCAATGCATTGGGTTAACAAAAAGGAAGTTGGCTCCGACTGACTTCAAACAAGCATGGGGTCACTTTACCGATATTCCTCGGCTGCCTTGGGGCGGCTCCGCATATACGCTGACTGGCGTTGCCTGGAGCCGGTGGTGGTGTTTGAGAGCGATGACTGGGGGTTGAAGCGTCGCTCTTGCGCCGCGCAACTTGCGCAGTATGGGATTCCGCGCGACTGGGCGGACGAGGACAGCGAGACTGAGGAGGATTTGGAGCGCCTTTACTCAACCTTGGAAGCGCACCGCGACGCGCTGGGCCGCGCCCCCAGTATTGTGGCCAACTTCGTCGTGGCCAATCCTGATTTCGACGCGATCGTTCGCGGCGGATTTCAATGGTATTTCGAGATTCCGATTGACCAGGAGAAGTCCTTGCGGAAGAAGTGGCTGGAGGGCATGGAGAGGAAAGTCTTTTTTCCGCAATACCATGCCCGGTATCACTTCAGCGTGGAACGCTGGCTTGACGATCTGCAGAAGGACGTCCCTGGCGCCCGCGCGCTTTGTGCCGAGCATTGCCACGGAGGGTTGTCGCTCATTCAACGGCAGGCCGCAAAGTATCATTCGGAGTATCTGGACTGGCACACGGGACGGGAGCCGTCCGCTCCGGAGTTGGATTACCAGGTGAAAAATTCCCTGGACCTTTTCCAGCGCGTTTTTGGCATTCCCTCCCTGTCCACGATCGCTCCCCACTATCTTTGCACGCCACGGGCAAACGCCGCATGGCGGCAGGCTGGCATTCGCTATCAACAAAGCGGCACCACCCGGATTCTGCGCTGTGATGACGGGAGCCGGAAGGTGGTGAAGCATGCGCTCGGTGAATGCTCCCCGGACGGGATTTTGTATCTGACGCGAAACGCGAAGTTCGATCCTCGTCCGCAACGGCCCGAGCAGGGGCTTGCGTCTGCCCTTGAGGCCATCCGGGACTGTTTCCAGGCCGGCGTGCCGGCGGTGGTGGACACCCACCGCATTAATTTCACCGGAAGCTGGCGGGAGCAAAGCCTGCGCGCCTTGGACGACTTGTTGACGGCCGTGCGTCCCTATCAGCCGCGTTTTCTCACCACGGTGGAGCTTGGCGAGGCCATTGAGCAAGGCGGGGATTATACCGACGCATGGACTGGGGAGCGCCGCCGGTTGACGCCACTGGACTCGATGTGGCGCCGGGGCTCCCGTGACGGCCTCGGCCGTTTTCACGCCTTGCGCAACGGGACTTTTTGACCACACCTGCATCCCGCGTGTCTTTGGGTGAGTTCACATTTCGATGCGTCTCGTGGAAATCCGGCTGGGAGGAAGTTCACGATGAATGGGCCACTCTCTTCGCGGAGTGCGAGGCGCCATGCGGCTTTTATCATCCACTGTTTATTGATGCCACCCGGGTCCTTCCAGAGGGGGACCAGCCCACCCATCTCTTTCTTGGCCGCGCCAAAGAGAAACTCGTTTGGGCGCTTCCCGCAAGCATTCGAGGTCACAGGCTGCTGGGCCGCGAGGCGATGCTTTACGGGCCGCCGGAGGAGGGGTGGGATCACCTGGCTCCTTTGGATGCCTCGCGGGATTTCGCGGCAACGCGGGAGTTCTTTGCGCGCGGCGCGTGGGAACTCGGTATTTCGGTAGTCACTTCATGCAACGGCGCTCCGGAATTGGAGTCCCGTCTCCGCCTCGCTTTGCCACCCCGCAAGCAACTGTTCCTCCGGCAGGGATTTCGGTGCCCATGTTTGGCTTTGCCCATGAGCGAGACCGATCTCCTGGCGGGTCTCGGGCAAAAGTTTCGCCAGACCTTGCGGATCGGGCTTCGCAAGGCGGAGGCGGCGGGAATTTCGTTCCGCGTGTTGTCCAGCGAGAACTCCGGCACGGCGCTGGAGGCGGGCTTGGAAAAGCTTTTCGCGCTGCACGGCGGGCGGTTTGGCGGCGAGGGACCAGTCTCCAAATTCATCCGACCGGCTGCCCGCGCTTTCCATGGCGAGCTTGTCAGGCAGGCGCGCAGATTTCCCGGAGTGGTGAACCTGTTCGAGTTGGTGCGGAATGGCGATGTCATTGCCTCGAATTATGGATTCGTTTCCGGCGGCGTGTATTCTGGTTACCAGTGTGGTTTCGACGGCGAGTCAGCGATGTACTCGCCTGGCAGGGTGCTCCTCTACCGCGTGATGGTCTGGTGTGTTGAAAGCAGGGTCAAAATTTTTGATTTCCTGCGTGGCATGGAGGAGTACAAGGCGCACTGGAGCCAGCGCACCCGCGATGATATTGTGTTTTTCGCGGGCTTTTCACCAATTGTCAGCTATCTCAGGCTCAAGCGCAGCGTCAAACAACAGGGCAAGCGCCATGGATTGCTTAGTTGGGCCGGTGGAAAAGACTAGGGCGGGGAGCGTGCCCCACCGCCGGCCGGTCATCGCCAAAAATCTCATCTTGTGAAAATACTAGTAACAGGCTCGTCTGGTTTGATCGGCTCCGAGGTTAGCACCTTCTTCTCCGCCGCCGGGCACGAGGTGCATGGTCTTGACAATAACCAGCGCCGGGAATTCTTCGGTCCGCAAGGCGACACCCGCTGGAACCAGCGCCGCCTGGAGCGAACGCTCGCCAATTTCGTGCACCACGAGCTGGACATCCGGAACCGGGAGGGGATTCTCGACTTGGTGAAAACCCTTCGCCCGGACGCCATTGTCCATACCGCCGCGCAACCTTCGCATGACCGCGCGGCAGACATCCCGTTCGACGATTTTGACACCAACGCCGGGGGAACGCTCAACTTGCTTCAGGCGACCCGCATGTTTTGCAAAGAATCGCCGTTCGCCTTCATGTCCACGAACAAGGTGTATGGCGACAACCCGAACCGGATAGCCCTCAAGGAAATGCCAACGCGCTGGGAGTATGACGATCCCGCTTACGTGAACGGCATCGCGGAGACGTTGAGCGTGGATCACTGCAAGCATTCCCTTTTTGGCGCTTCGAAGCTAGCCGCAGATGTGCTGGTGCAAGAGTACGGACGCTACTTTAATATGCCAACCTGCTGCCTGCGGGGCGGTTGCCTCACGGGCGGCAATCACTCGGGTGTGGAGTTGCACGGTTTCCTCAGCTACTTGGTGAAGTGCAATCTCGAGGGCAAGCACTACAACGTGTACGGGTACAAGGGCAAACAGGTGCGTGACAACATCCACGCGGTGGATGTCGCGCGATTTATCGATTGCTTCATTCGCGCGCCGCGCTCGGGAGAGGTCTACAACCTTGGTGGCGGCAAAGGGAATTCCTGCTCGATCCTGGAAACCTTCGCCTCGGTGGAGAAATACACCGGCAAGCCCCAGCAATACACCTTGCTCGAAAAAAACCGGGAGGGGGATCACATCTGTTATTACAGCGATCTTCGCAAGATGAAGGCGCATTATTCCGAGTGGTCCTTGACCTACACGTTGGACCAGATCATGGCGGATATCGTTTCCGGCTGGCGGGACCGGACTGACAAGTGAAAGTTCTTATCACGGGAGTTTGCGGGTTTGTCGGCTCCGAAATCGCGCGCGGACTCGCGGCGCGCGGGGCGCTCGGCGGGAACGTGACCGTTTCTGGAATTGATAATTTCACCCGCGCAGGATCGGAGCTGAACCGGCGTCCTTTAAAGGCGGCGGGCATCGACGTAATTCATGGTGATCTCCGGCTGGCGGAGGATTTGGACAGCCTCCCTGCGGTTGACTGGGTGATTGACGCCGCCGCGTTGCCGAGCGTGCTGGCGGGATTGGGCAATGACAACAGCAGCCGGCGGCTGATGAGCCACAATCTCGTCTCCACAGTTAACATCCTGGAGTACTGCAAGCGCCATAAGGCGGGTCTGATTCTGCTGAGCACCAGCCGCGTTTACAACGTCCCGCGGCTGGCGGGACTGCCGGTGCGAGAGGAGGGCAGGGCCTTCACGCTTGATACCGCCAAGCCGCTGCCGGATGGCATTTCCGGCGACGGAATTTCCGAGGATTTTTCGACCGAGGCACCCGTCTCTTTGTATGGCTCCACCAAGCTGGCCTCGGAGCAAATTGCGCTGGAATACGGCGAGGCTTTCGGATTTCCGGTCTGGATCAATCGTTGTGGTGTGCTGGCCGGGGCGGGGCAATTTGGCCGGATCGACCAAGGCATCCTTTCCTTCTGGTTGCACAGCTACAAGCAGCGCCGCCGCCTGGAATACATTGGCTTCGGCGGCAAGGGATATCAGGTCCGAGATTTTCTTCATCCTTCCGACCTCTTGTCATTGATTGTGAAGCAATTTGGCGAAAAAGGCTCGGCTGAGCGGCGAATTTTCAACGCGGGTGGCGGGAAGGAAAACACACTTTCCCTGCGCGCG
>CAZMLP010000479.1:0-2381 GCA_964566745.1 uncultured Verrucomicrobiota bacterium
CCAACCCGTGGGCCATCCCCGAGGATTTAATGAATTGCGGCTTGGCTTATTTGATTGAGCGAGCCGCCGGACGCGAATCGGAAAAATACGCCGACGTCATCGTGAAACAATGGGGTGACGGCAAGATCATTTCGAATCCCAAGGGCAGTCATTTCGGTTACCACGCCATTGCCTACGACTGGATCTATGACGCGCTTACTCCAGAGCAACGCGTCCGCTATGGCGAGGCCTTGGGTGGCTGGCTCCGCTTCTTCACGGACAAGCCGGAGATCATGCTCAAGTACGGCCATTGGGAATATAACCAGACGTGGGGACCCATTCATTTCAACATAATGAACAGCCGCGACGCGATCACACCCAAGCTGTTTATTGCCCTCGCGATCCTGGGCGCGGACACCAGATTCGAGGCCGACGCCCGCTCGTTCCTCGATTCGTGGAACCGGCGCGTTCCGGCGGAATGTCTGCCCGCCTTCGACCGCATGGGCGGTGTGTGGTCCGAATCCTTTGGTCACGGCGGTTACGGGCCGGCCACGGTGATTCCGTACGCGCTGCGCGCCTGGCAAACGGCCACGGGCATCGACTGGTTTAAGTCAATTCGTCCATGGGGCTACCCGGTCGAGGAACCGCGCTGGGTGGCCTACACCATGATGCCGCACAACGACCGAACCGCATGGATTGACGACGGTGATGGCGCGAAGCCAGGCGCCTTCGCCCGCGCGGCGCCCATGCTGCACGACGGGCTCTCGCAGTGGTTCTCGGATCGTGGCCGCGACTGGCTCCGCGAACGCTGGCAACGGGTCGCTTGCCACGATCCCGCGATCCCCGCGACCCCGCCCGACCAACTGCCGTTGGGCTACCTTTTCCGCGGCGCGGGCCACGTTTATATGCGGAGCGCGTGGAACGATCCCAACGCCACCTGGGCCTTCTTTGGCTGCGGGCCGCAGTTCGCCGGGCACTCGCGCGACGACGAGGGCCATTTCCTAATCTCCAAACGGGGCGCGCTCGTCTCGCGGCAAGGCGGCCAGGGTCACAACGACAGCGACTTTTACGCGGGCGGCTCGCTTGTCTTTAACCTCGTCACCATTTTCGATCCGTCAGAAAAGTTCCGCCGCGACCGGCGCAACGAAAACGACGGCGGCCTCCTTCGCCATGTGTATGAGGGGGATCCCTTCCCGCGCGAGCGCGGCCACATCGTCGCCTTCGAAACCACCCCGCGCCACACCTACGCGGCGGCGGACATCACCGCCGGTTACTCCACGAACAAGGCCCGTGAAGTCATCCGCCAGTTTCTTTATCTGCGAGGCCCCAAGGAGTTTTTCGTGGTGTTTGATCGCGTCGAGGCGGCGCGTCCCGAGTTTCGCCGGCATTTCTTCCTGCACGTTCCCGCCGAGCCTGACCGCAAAGACAATCAGTTCTCCTGGGTCAGCGTGCCCGGGGCGGACGGGGACAAAGAAGTCCTCTCCTCCGGCCGGTCACGGATGTTCCTTCACACGCTGCTGCCGGAGCGGGCCGATATCGTGACGCGCGGTGGACCGGGTCAGGAGGCGTGGGGCCATCCCTTGGAAAAAACCGCGCAATACAACCACACCAGCGAGGGTGGCAACAAACCGCCGTTTTGCCCGTGGCGAATCGAGGTGGGCGATCCCTCCGAAGGCCCGCGCACGCTGTTTCTGCACGTCTTTGAAATCACGGAGGAAACCGTGAAAGAGGCCACCGAGGTGAAACTCGTTTCCCCCGCCGGAGTGGACATTGCAAATTTGTGGAAAGTGCGCTTCAACCCGACAGGCCCGCCGGGTGGCACGGTCAATGGCGGGCCGCTTGCCACCACAGTTCAGACGGAAGGCCAGTACGGGGAGATCGGACGATAGATTTTCCCTGTCGTTCCCCCGCCCGTTGTGACTTACTTTCCCGCATGAACCCGGCCGTCCCGGCGCCCAGCGCGCCAAACGCGGCGCCATCAGCGCCGAAACCGGCCGGCGGCGCCCGCCAAGTAACTTGACAGTTACTTGGCGACGAATAGTATCCAACTAGTTACTTACGATGAAACCAAAGGTTGCCGGCCCCGGCAAAAAGAAAAGCTCCCGCGACCCCGAGCGCAGCCGGCAGCGGATTTTGGCCGCCGCGCTCCGCGAATTCTCCGCCAAGGGCCTGGCGGGGGCGCGCGTGGACGCCATCGCCCGCCGCGCGTCCATCAACAAGCGGATGCTGTATCATTACTTTGGCGACAAAGAGAGCCTTTTCCGGGAGGTGTTGCGGCACCGGATCACAGAGAGGGCAAGCTGGCTGGCGCACGCCCCCGAGGCGCCGATGGATTTCATGCCGTTTTGGTTCGAGCTGGTCCGTAACGACCGGGAGTGGATCCGGCTGCTCGAATGGGAGGC
>CAZMLP010000480.1:0-1880 GCA_964566745.1 uncultured Verrucomicrobiota bacterium
CTCGCGCACGTGCGCGAGAAGTACGGTGACGACGTCCGCATCATCTATCGCCACCTCGCCATGCGGTTCCATCGCCACGCGCAGCTCGCCGCGGAGGCCAGCGTCGAAGCGGCCAACCAGGGCAAGTTCTGGGCGTTCCACGACCGGCTGTTCGCCGCGGGCGGTCAGCTCGCCCGCGCGGATCTCGAGCGCTACGCGCAGGAGGTCGGGCTGGATCTCCCTCGCTTCAAGCTCGCGCTCGACGATCACCGCCACAATCGTGGCGCTGGCGGAATCGGCTTGGGAAATAATATCGAAACTCCAAACCACTTGCGCGACGGGCAGGGGGGAGAGCTTCTCCAGTTGCAGCTCGACCATCGACTGCAATTCCGCCGGGTCGGTCGAAGGCAGTTGCAGGACGCGGAGGAAGACCTGGTCGGATGGCAGCCAGGCGATGTTCAGCTTGCCCCGCCAAAGGGTTTGCCAGTCCTTGTCAATCAACTTGACCGGCAACGGCTCCGAGGGCAACCGGCGTTGCTCGGAAGCGAGTTCCACGCCGCCGTTGCCCGCCTCGAACCGCCAGAGCTGGCGGCCGTCCGCGCCGACGCGCAAGACATTGCAGGATTGCCAGTTCGCCTTGCTCACGAGCGCGCGCCTTTCCCGTTCCCGGAGTTGGCTCGTTCCCTTTGGGTCAATTTCTCCATGGGGCTACATTACTCCTTGTCACCGATCAGCGAGGCCATGTGCTCCTCGGTTTGTGTCACCCGGATCACTTCCTCGATCGTGGTCATGCCGGCCATGACTTTCCCCCAGCCGTCGTTGCGAAGGGTGCGCATGCCGTTCTCGATCGCGCGCTGGGCGATGGTCGTGGCGGGCGCGCGGTTCATGATCAACGGGCGAACCGACTCGGTGACGATCATCAATTCATGGATGCCGGTCCGGCCTTGATAGCCCAATTGCCGGCAGGTTTCGCAGCCGGCGCCCTTCCAAAACCGCGCGGTCTCCAGGTGCTCCTCGGGGAAGCCGATGCGTTTCAAATAATCACGCTCCACTTTTTGCTCGGTTTTGCACGAGGAGCAAATGGTGCGGACGAGGCGTTGCGCCATGACCGCCTCGACGGAGGACGCGACCAGGAACGGCTCGATACCCATGTCCACCAAACGGGTAAACGCGCTCGGCGCGTCGTTGGTGTGCAGCGTGCTGAAAACCAGGTGACCGGTGAGCGCGGCGCGAATGGCGATCTCCGCGGTCTCCAAGTCACGAATCTCACCGACCATGATCACGTTCGGATCCTGGCGCAGAATGTGACGCAATCCCACCGCGAAGGTCAGGCCAATGTCCGCCCGCACCGCGATCTGGTTGATGCCCTTCAACTCGTATTCGACCGGCTCCTCGATGGTGATGATCCGTTTGGTGATCGAGTTGATCGTGCTGAGAAACGCGTAGAGCGAGGTGGACTTGCCCGAGCCGGTCGGCCCCGTGACCAGCATGATCCCGTGCGGCTTGACGATGATGTCCTTGATCGCCGCCTCCTCGTGCGGTTGAAACCCGAGCCGCTCGAGGCCGAAAAAGATCTTGCCGCGCGTCAGAAAGCGCAGCGAGGTGCTCTCGCCATAGACCGTTGGCACGGTGGAGACACGGATGTCGATCTCCTCGCCCTTGATCCGGACATTGATGCGACCGTCCTGCGGCAGGCGCTTCTCGGCGATGTTCATGCCCGCCATGACCTTGATGCGGGAGAGAATGGCCGCTTGAAAACGCTTCAACTGGGGGGGCATCGGTGTCTGGTGCAGGATGCCGTCAATGCGGTAACGGATGCGCAGTTCATCCTCCGCCGGCTCGAAATGGATGTCGGTCGCCCGGTCCTTGAAGGCCTCCCAGATGACCTGGTTGACGAACTT
>CAZMLP010000481.1:0-2399 GCA_964566745.1 uncultured Verrucomicrobiota bacterium
TCAGGGGTTGATCGTCTCGATGTACTTAAACTTGCCGTCCTTGATCGTGATGATCACGGCGGACTTGGTCGCGTTCCGCTCAGGGTCAATCGTGGTCTTGCCGGTCACCCCCGCCAAATCTTTTGTGGCGGCCAGCGCGGCCCGCACCTTGGCCCCGTCCGTCGAACCGGCGCGCTTGATCGCATCCGCCAGCACCATCGCGGAGTCATAACCCAGCGCGGCCATGGCGTCCGGCGTCTCGCCGCCAAACTTGGCGCGGAATTTTTTGACGAAATTTTGCACCGCCGGCGAGGTATCTTCGGGCGAATAGTGGGTCGAGTAATAGGTGCCGTTCATCGCCTCGCCACCGATCTCGATCAATTGGGGAGCCTCCCAGCCGTCACCCCCAAAAATCGGCACATCGATACCAAGCTGACGGGCTTGACGGACGATCAGGCCCGCCTCGGTGTAATAGCCGGGGACGAAAATCCCCTCGGGATCAGTCCCCTTCACCGCCGTGAGCTGCGCCTTGAAATCCTTGTCGCCGCTGTTATAGCGGCGCTCGGCCACAATTTCACCGCCATCCGCAGTGAAGCGCTCCTTGAAATACTTGGCCAGCCCCACGCTGTAGGCGGAGCCGGCGTCGATCAGCAGCGCCACGCGCTTGGCCTTGAGCGTGTTCTTGGCGAATTTCGCCATCACGGTTCCCTGGAACGGGTCAATGAAGCAGACGCGGAAAATGTAGTCACCAATCGCCGTGACGCGCGGATTGGTCGAGGACGGCGAGATCATGGGAATCTTGTTCTGCTGGCAAATGGGGGCTGCCTCGAGCGAGCGACCCGAAGCCACCTCACCCAGCACCGCCACCACCTCGTCACGCGTGATCAATTTGCGAACAATCGTGGCCGACTCGCCCTGCTTGGACTGGTTGTCCTCAAAAACATGCTCGATTTGGCGGCCCAGCACTCCCCCGGCGTTATTGAGTTCCTCAATGGCGAGCACCGTCCCCTTGTGGGAGGATTGTCCAAACGCCGCCTCCTTGCCGGTGAGCGACGCGAATTCGCCCACTTTAATCTTGTCGGCAGCGAATGCGCGGCTGCCGGCCAGAGTGACGCCCAGCAGCAGGGCGAGCAAGGCGGCCAGCCCGCGTGCAGGCGGAAAATTCAAACGCGATGAGATTTGCATAGTTAGTGACGCTATATCTTCGACAGCGGGAAACGTAAAAAATTCATGCGGGAGCTTCAATCCGAAAACCGGCGCATGTGACTCAGCCTGCACGTTCAATTACGAGCCCCTTTGGCGATACCAGGCGAATCCAGCCGTGAAACGACCCCGCATCGCTCGATCGTGCCGCGCAAGTCGTCCAATTGAACCGGTTTGCTGAGAAAATCGTCCATGCCCGCCGCCATGCAAAGATCCCGCTCGCTGTTCAAGGCACTGGCCGTCAATGCGACAATCCATGGTCGCCGCCCGGCCTGGGTTGTGCGCAAGCGGCGGGTGGTCTCATATCCGTCCAATTCCGGCATCTCGCAATCCATAAAAATGAGATCGTAGGGAATGCGGTTCACGGCCTCCAGCACCTCGTTGCCATCCGCCACCACGTCGGCCTTGTGGCCGAGTTTGCGCAGCATCTGGATCGCCACCTTCTGGTTCACGATATTGTCCTCCGCCACCAAAATCCGGATCGGCTTTCGATCGGCCGATGGCACGACCGCCAGCGGCCCAACGGAACTCGCTATCCTCGCAGGGGCGCTCGCCACCTTGAGCTTGATTTTGAACCAAAAAATCGAGCCATGCCCGGGGGCGCTTTCCAATCCAATTTCCCCGCCCATCAACTCAACAATTTTACGGCAAATCGCCAGGCCAAGGCCGGTGCCGCCATACTTCCGCGTGGTTGAGGCATCGGCTTGCCGGAACGGTTGGAAGAGCCGCGGCTGGATTTCAGGGTCAATCCCAATGCCCGTGTCGCTCACCGCGAACCGCAAGGTCACCCTGTCCCCTTCACGGGCCAATTGCTCCACCTTGACGTCCACCGTACCGGCCGGACTAAACTTGATGGCATTGCCGATCAAGTTCAACAGAACCTGCCGCAAGCGCCCAGGATCGCCATGAACCCAAGCGGGCACGGCTGAATCCATCGTTTCCCGCAACTGCAGATTCTTACGGCGCGCGACTTCAGCCATCAAATCAATCGTGCCAGTGACCGCCTCGGACAGGTTGAAATCCACCTCTTCGAATGTCATCCGGCCGGCCTCAATCTTGGAAAAATCAAGGATGTCATTGATGATGACCAGCAACGCTTGGGCGCTGTTCTTCATGGTTTCCGCGTACTCGCGCTGCTCCGGCTCCAGCGGTGTGTCCAGCAGCAAGCCGCTCATGCCAATGACCCCATTCATCGGTGTGCGAATCTCGTGGCTCAT
>CAZMLP010000482.1:0-2268 GCA_964566745.1 uncultured Verrucomicrobiota bacterium
GCCATCTGTCCGGGTACCCGGACAGATGGCCCAACCAGCCAGTTGGCCATTCTCCGCCAGCAAGGTGGTGACGAAGGGCCGCTTCGACCGGCGCATTTCCCGGTGGCTTTGGCGGTAAAGAGCGTTGATCGGCCCATCGAACGGCGTCCCCTTGATCGGCTCGTCCGCGTCAGAAATGATCAAGATGGTCATTGGCTCGCCCCAGGCCACTTGGCGCAGCACATCCTGCATCACGTGATCCATCCGGTTCGGTTTTTCCTGCCGCAGACCCTCGACAAATTTCCGCGCCCGCAATGCCGCCGCATGATTCAACTCCGGCAACCACGCCTGGGCAAGCATGGCGCGTGATCGCACTTCGTCCGTAAATGCCCACGCCTCGATGATGTCACCCGTCTGAAATCGTCCCTCCAGTCCGCTGTCCACCCATTCCTGCATCAGGTCTCGCACTGTGGCCGCCAAGGAAGACATCGAATAGGACGAGTCCACCACGAAAAGATAGTGCCGGGGGGGGGCATTGGTTGAAGGCGCCGCCGCCTCGGCGCCGGGAACGATTTGCCCCAGCAGCATGGCCACGAACGCGACTCGGAAAAATGACCAGGCGATGCGCGTCATTTCGGGGATTGTTGCCGCCCGCGGTTATAACGGTTGCGTTCGGCCAGGTTGTAACGCTTCACGTCGCTTTGCAGATCGGTGAGCGCGGCCTCGACGGATTGAATGAACCCCGCGCAACTCGAGAACATGCCGCCAAATGTCACGACCGTGTCCCGCTCGGCGAAGTCATCCGTCACCACCAGCACCGGCCCGTACGCCGACAACCGGTGCGCCGCCCGCTCGATCAAGTCATCGGCAGTTTTTCCCTTCGGTGAATAAAGAACCTCCACCGCCGGGGTGGACTCGTTCTTCGGCGTGCCGGGCGGCGCGCCCGCCCCGTCGAAGATTACCGTGACGGGGGTTTTGATCGCATCCTGGTAATGCGTCAGCATGTGGATCAACTCCTCCCGGGCCATGGCGGAATGGCGCGCCTTGCCCGGCGCCAGCTCGGGCCAGTTGTGCAGGAGGCTATAGCCATCGACCAAGATTCGCACCAGCGGCATTCACCCGAGGATAAGCAAATTCTTGCCGGGTTTGAAACTCCAAAAGTTCCCACTTCCCTGCATGGAGCCCGCCTTGGTCATGGTGTGGAGTCGCGGGATTGCGAAACCGTGTCCGTTTTACGGATTCAGCTCGCGAGGCGGACTTTTCGGGCCTCGATCAAACCGGCGTGCCAGACGCAAACGGTCCGGTGGCATTCCGATGTCCGCGGCCGCGCGAAATAATCGCCCGGCCGCTTCCAAATGCCCCGCCGCGCCCAGTCCTTGAATCAATTCCGGCAGCACCCGGGCCAATTCCGGATTTTGCCCCGCCGAGCGGGGGGCCAGACCGGGCGATGCCTTGGCGATCAGTTCGAGGCAGGCGTTGGTGTCGCCGTGGTCGAGCGCAAGCCAGGCCAGCTCCAATTGATGCGCTGGGGCATGGGCGGGATCAACGATGGCCATTCGTTCGAGCGTGGCGCGCAACTCGGTTCCGCGCGGAACATGAGACACCGAGCGTTGGGAGAGATAAACCTCGCGCAAGAGCGATGTGTAATGGGCAAGCAAACGGGTGTCGTTGGTGGAGAGATTGAGGATGGTCTCGCGCAACGGGGCAAGCCGCAGGGCCTCCAGCTCGGAAGTGCTGCCCAGGGGCGGCAAGATCGGCAAGAGCCTCACCAAATCGCTTCGCGCCGCCGCGTCACCCTGCCATCGCGCGCAAAGGCTGCGAAACAGGGCGGGCGCGGGGAGGTGGCTCGCGGCAAAGAAATGGGCGAACGCGTCATAGTCCTCGCGGGCCAACGGATGGGCGCGCAGGTATTCCGCGAGCAAGGTGCGCGCGCCAGGCATCAAATTCTCCGTCCATTGCAAACAGTTGGTGGCAGGCTCGTGCTGGAAAAAGCCGCGTTGCGCCGCGTATTCGAGCCGGGGTCGCAGGTCGGTGTGCGGCGGTGTTTCCGGCGCGGGCAAGAATCGGCCATTCTCCGGCGAAACGACTTCCAATGACAACAATACGGCTGGCCGGCTCAACCGGATTTGCGCCAAATCCTTTGCGACGCCCGGTTGTTGCAACTCCGCGAGCAAGGGATCAAGGCCCGATGCGCGCGGTTTTGCCGAGCCGATAAGAATCAAGTCCAACTCCTCGCTTTGCCAGATGCCCATTTGCGGGAAGACCGACGCGAAGGTTTGCAGGACGAGG
>CAZMLP010000483.1:0-3563 GCA_964566745.1 uncultured Verrucomicrobiota bacterium
GCCAACCGGTTTGCCAGCGTCCTTCACAAAACATTTGCTGCCAAAAAGAGCCCCAGATTTAATTAACTCGCTCTAATCACCCGCGCGACCGGGATTTCCCTCTCAAAACGAGCGGTTCGTCATGCGCTCTGGGGTGCAAGCCGGAAACTGGAGCGGGCGCTCTTTTGGCTGAAACCGACCTGAGCTGGAAAGCGTCTATTGGAAATAGGAGGGAACCTCTCCGCGCCTTGATCAAGAACGGCCCTGCGCGCCTTCCGGAGGCGGGGCAACGCAACCCGCCCCCTCAGGAAAAATGTGTCGATGATGAAATCCAACGGAATCAAGCCACGCTCCATATAGGAAGCGCTCATGGATCGTGAGCTCCAAACCCGTAACCTGTTGCCAATCAAGGGTCGTATTTTGAGATCACGGAAAGGCGAATCAAGGGGACGGAAAAGGAAAAACCATCGAAATAGAGGCTATTCAACCCGATTCAAGGCTTGAAACATGAAATTGAAACCGGAGGAGCAAGGGAACGGGGGACGGAGCGAAAAATGCCTCGGGGCTTTGCCACCGCCGGAGCGAGGGTGCCATCAGCCGAATCAATTCCAATCAAGGTTGTTGTCCATTTTGGGCCTGCGCACACACCATGATCTCCAAACCCGTAACCTGTTGCCAATCAAGGCCGCATTGGGAAGTCATGCAAAGACTGGGGTTGGGGCGCTTGTTCTCAAAACGGCCAATCAAGGTGGATCAAGGCGCCCATCGACGTCTCTCCGGCGGGATGAGCATGGTTTTTTGAGGGATTGACACCGGTCCGGCCCGTAACTACCCTTTCCGGCCTGATTCAGACCGAGGCGGGTGAATGATCGCCCGCTGGTGTCTAAATTCGTCGGAGAGGAAGTGAGTTTGGATTGACGGAAATTAAGTTAAAAAAAGGCGAGTCCGTTGAGAAGGCGCTGCGCCGGTTGAAGAAGAAAATCGACCGCGAAGGCACCCTCAAGGAGGTTCGCAACCACCGGCATTACGAGAAGCCGAGTGAGAAACGCCGCCGCAAGATGAAAGTGGCGCGGTTCTCGGCCATGCTGAGCGCCCGTTACGCCGACCTGTAAGCGGCGCGATAACATTTTGGGCCGGGCCCGGTCGTTTGACCCCGCCCGGCCCTTTTTCTATTTTTACATCATGTATTCGTTGTCAACTTGCTGGAATTCAAACCGGCACACGGATGGCCGCGCGATGTTGCGCGAAATCCGGAGCTTGGGGTTCGATTACGCGGAGTTGAGCCACGGCATTCGCATCAGCCTCCTGCCGGGCGTGCTGGACGCGGTGGATGCCGGGGAGATCAAGATTTCCACGCTGCACAATTTTTGCCCGTTGCCCATTGGGGTGAACCACGCCGCGCCCAATCTTTTCAAGTTCACCTCGTCCGACCAGCGGGAGCGCGAGAACGCCTGGCGTTACACGGTGAAGACCATTGAGACCGCCGAGCGGCTCAAGGCCAGGCTGGTGGTGCTGCACATGGGCTGCCTCGATCTCAAAGATTACACGGACAAGCTGATCGACATGGTCGGCGCGGGCCAGAAGGACACGCCCAAATACGAGAAGCTCTGCGAGGAGGTCGTGGCCAAGCGCGAGGCGAAGAAGGAGAAGCCAATGCACCTCGCTTACGACATGCTGAGGCGCTTCGCCGAGGTCGCCGCCTCGCGTGGCATCATGCTGGGCATCGAGAATCGCGAGGCGTTGGAGGAGATTCCGTTCGAGACGGATTTTGGCTTTTTCTTCCGCGAGTTTGCCGATTGCCCGAATGTCCGTTACTGGCATGACTGCGGTCACGCGCAGATCAAGGAGAACATCGGATTCATCAATCATGTGATGCATCTCGAAACGATGGCCCCCTACCTGGCCGGCTTTCACATTCACGATGTCCAGCCGCCGGGCCGCGACCACTGCCCGCCCGGCAGTGGCATGATTAATTTCGCCGCGCTCAAGCCGATTGTGAAGCCGGAGCACATCAAGGTGTTCGAGTTGAGCCCGGGCGTCTCGGAGGAGGACGCGCGGCGCGGCGTTGCCCACCTGAAAAGCATTTGGGGCGAGGAGTGAGCCGGCTGGCCAAACTCTGCCGGAGCGGCGCGCGCCTGGCGGTGTGCGGCTTGTTGCTCGGCTGGATTTTTCACGCCATCTTCGTGTACGAGGGGCGGCTCGCCTGGCAGCGCCAGGGCCTCGACTGGCAATCCCTCTCCCGCTTCGAGCAGTGGCGCGCGGCTTGGACGCACGGTCCCGCCGGTCTTTGGCACACGTTGGTGATGGTCAGCCCTGGCGCGCTGTTTATCTCCTTCGTGCTGATGGGCCTGACCATTGTGCTCGGCATTTTCCGCTGGCAAATGGTTCTGCGCGCCCAAGGCCTGGCCCTCACAACCGGTCGCGCGATGGAGATTTCCCTCGTGGCCCATTTCTTCAATTCGTTCCTGCTTGGCTCCACCGGCGGGGATTTGATGAAGGCGTACTACGCCGCGCGCGAGACTCATCATCAAAAGGCCGAGGCGGTCACGACGGTGTTTGTGGACCGCCTCATCGGCCTGTTCGCCATGCTGCTTTTCGCGGGGCTGATGATGCTGCCCAACTGGCCGCTGGTCCTCGCGGACAAAAGTTTTCTCGCGGTTGCGAGCGTTGTGCTGGCGATGCTCTGCGGTTGCACGGTCGTCGGCGGTCTTGCGTTTTGGGGTGGCGTCTCGCGGTCGTTTCCGCAAGCGCGCGCGTGGTTGCGCAAGCTGCCCAAAGCGCAGTCGCTCGAAAGCTCGCTGGCCGCATGCCGCCCTTTTGGACGCCAACCCGGCTTGCTCGCGCGCGCGCTGGGAATCTCGATGCTGTTGAATATCGTGTGCGTTGGACAGTTCATCGTGCTGGCGGGCGGCCTGCAAATGCGTGTTCCCGGCAAGGTGCTGTTCCTCGTCGTCCCGTCGATTATCAGCATCTCCGCGCTGCCGATTACTCCGAGCGGGCTGGGCGTGCGCGAGAGCCTGTTTGTCCAGCTTTTGGCCGGGCAGGGGATTCAGGTGGAGGCCACCCAGGCGTTGTCGTTGTCCTTGCTCGCCTACGCGGGCAGCCTCGCGTGGAGTATTATTGGGGGCCTGGTTTACGCCACCCTCCGTGAGCGGCATCACCTGCAGGAGATCGCGCAAGAGCAGCCGGGCACGAACGGTTGAGGCCGCGCTGATTCGGAAACGCCGCCGGCATGGCGAATCAATTCTCCGGTGGGGGACCATTCCGTGGCGGTCCTCCGGGGCCACCAACACCGCCTGGCCCTCCGGGCATCGCCAGATCCTTGTTCATGCCGGCGCGAATTTTGGCCTCGTCCAGTGACCCGGAATGATCCGTGTCCCACCCCTTGAACCAGGCGGCAAATCCTTCAGTAAACTCGGATTGGCTGACGAAGCCATCTTTGTCCTTGTCGAGCACCCGCAGGAAGCCGGGCGACAAAAACATTCCCGGACCGAATCCTCCGGGAGGGCCTCCCGGCCCACCACCGGGACCGCCGGGTCCGGGGCCGCCGGAACCATTCGCCATGCCCGGTGGCGTGAAGGCGG
>CAZMLP010000484.1:0-3539 GCA_964566745.1 uncultured Verrucomicrobiota bacterium
AGCTCGCGCCGGAGAAAATTCAAGAGAACCTCCCTTTTGACCAGCTTACCCCCTACGCCACAAACGGCGACTGGCAGTTCATCACATACACAGGTACACCCGCTGCGGGAGACAGCCCTCTCTATATTTTTCTGAACGTGCCAGGTGAGGGATACATTGATGATGTTAAGATCGTCGCGGGATCGGTTCCCGAGGTTGGCACGAATGTCGTCGTCAATGGCGATTTCGAGGTCCCGTTGGATGGAACGAATTGGGTGGTTTCGGCAAATATGGCGGGCTCCGCGATCACCACCGCAGTCAGCCATTCCGGTAATTCCTCGCTTCATTTGGTGGCTGTTCAAGGGGGAACCACGCGGGGGTCGTCGATTTGGCAAGACTTGCCCGACTTTAAGGGCGGAAAATATACCCTTAGCTATTGGTACAAGCCTGTCACAAACAAATACTCCAGTGTGAGTGTCCGAAACCATAATAGCACTCTCAAATCCCAAGTGAATCCGGTCAACACGGCCACCCAGTTGAGCTTCTTTTCCAGTTCGATGACCTTTTTTCGCCCTTGGTTCATCTCTCATGCCATCCGGGCCAAGCGGCAGTTACTTGAGGTGCTGCTCCAGTTTTTCGAGAATCATTTCGTTACCCAGTACTCCAAGTCGAACGACTTCATGGACCAGTACTACAACGACGGTAATCAGAACGACCTCTATGCCGTCGGTTTCGAATATCTGGAATACTATCGCTGGCGCAACGCGTTGCTCAATCCGAACTGCACTTTCCTCGATTTGCTGACCATTAGCGCCGAAAGCCCGGCAATGATGATCTATCTCGACACAGTCAACAGCCGGGGCGACGGAAAGAATATTGCCAATGAGAATTACGCCCGCGAAATCCTTGAGTTGTTCACCTTTGGGGTGGACAACGGTTATGACCAGGACGATGTCACGACCATGTCGCGGGTGTGGACGGGCTGGACGGTGGATTACATGGACCCCACGAACCAGTTCAACCCGACGGCCAAGAGCTTGCGCGACCTATACGGCAAGAACGTCGGAATCACCAATTATGTCGGTTTGTGGTCCTTCAAGTTCGACGCGACGCATCACAATAATCAGGCCAAGACGATCTTTCCCGGGAAAACGGTGCCGGACCGTTTCGGGCCACCGTATGCGGGGCGCAGTTACGAACTCGCCTTGCCGGTTCGAACCGGCACTCCGAACGGCGGCACCAATTGCATTCAAGATGGCTATAAAGTGCTCGCGCACCTCGCCAATCAACCATTCACGCAGGAGTTCATCAGCGTCAAACTTTGCCGCCTGTTTGTGCATGACGATTTCGCGATCGGGTATGACTTCACTGATCCGAACCTTTCCCCGGAGGGCAAACTGGTGCGCGCGTGCATGGCGGCCTGGGAAAGCGGCAGCCCGAAGGGACAGATTCGACAGGTGCTCGCGACCATCTTCAACTCGGAATTGTTCCGGTCGGCAAACGCCTCGATGCAGAAGGTAAAGACCCCTTTGGAGTTTGCCGCCAGTGCCGTTCGCGCGCTGAGTTCCCAGAACGGTGACGGCACCTACACGGCGACCACCGACGGAAATTTTCAAGCGGCTCTAAACCGCTTCGGCAACATGTCGCTTTTCGACCGCGACACGCCCGATGGCTATCCCGAGGCGGGGCCGCCGTGGATCAGCGCGGGCACGCTCGCGGCCCGCATCCGGTGGATTCAAACATTCCTCATGCCGTTGAATGGGCGTGGCTCCGTCACGGATATGGACAAATCAACTTACTGCGACCCGGTCGCTCTGCTAAAGAAGAAGCTTCCTTCCGGAAGCTGGACGAACGCGGGCGCGGTGGCCGAGTATTTTGTCGGCATCCTTTATCCAGGCGAGGGCTACGCGAACATGGACCAATATCGCGCGGCGGCGGTGAACTTCCTGAACACGGCGGATAACGGGACGACGGCCTCGCCTTTCAGCGGCCTTGTGCTCACGTCATCCGCATACGATCTGCGAGTGCGCGGGATGGTGGCGATGCTGATGACGCTGCCGCGGTTTAACGAGCAATAATCCGGAGCATTTTATGGTCAATGTAATCAACCGCCGCCGGTTCCTGGACCAGTCGATGAAAGCGAGCCTGGGTGTGGCGTTGTCCACCCTGGTGAACATTCCGCTCGTCATGAAACAGGCGCTGGCGCAGAGCCAGGGCAGCATCGGCCGCAACGGGAAAAAGTTCCTCTTCGTCTTCCTGCGTGGCGCGAACGACGGACTCAATTCGCTCATCCCGATTCAAGATTCGGCCTACAATCTCACGAACCGGCCGACCTTGATGATCCCGAAGGACCCAGGCACCGACTACAGCGCGCTGGGCGCTTGTGATTTTCCGGCAAGCGGCGCCAACCCGACCTTTGGGTTTGCGAACGCCATCCGCACGGGCAACGGCTTCGCGGCGCTCCACCCGTCGTTGAAGTTCCTTGCGCCCGTGTATAACGCGGGTGACTTGGCGCTGATCCATCGGGTGGCCTATCCGCGCCAGTCGCGCTCCCATTTTGACTCGCAAAATTACTGGGAGAACGGCGCGCCGGGCAGCAATACCGTGAAGGACGGCATGTTTTACCGGGCGATGTTCGAGTCCGGCCTCGCGAATTCCTCGCCGCTGACGGGCGTGTCGATCCAGTCCGCGCTGCCGCTCTCATTGCGCGGCTCGAAGGCTCCGATGACGAACCTGTCCGATCCGGCCAATTATGATTTGCTGGGAGTGCCGGTGAACACGGGCAACAACAAGTCCGACGCGGCCTTGCGCACCTCGGTGATGTTTGATTCGCCGCCGGCGCGCAATCGGGACTTGCTCGACCTCCAGTACCGGAACCTGACGGACACGCTCTCGATTTTTTCCAGCCTCAATTTTGCCGACTCGGGCAACACGTTCGTGGACGACGAGAACACAGACGGCGACAAGCCTTATTATCTTTTCCCCACAACGAACGCCAAGAACGGCGGCGGCAACGCGGCCAAATACGTGGTCGATACCGGCGGTTACGGGTTCATGACGGATCTCAAGGCGGCCGCGATGGTCCTCAACAAGACCGACGCGATCATGGCTGGCACCGAGATGGGGGGCTTTGACACGCACAACAACCAGGGAGCGCTCACTGGTCAACACCCGAATTTGAACAAGCGCATCGCTTGGATGATGTACGGCCTGCGCAAGTATTTCACCAAATACGCGGACAAGGCGACATGGAACAACCTGGTGGTGGTGACACTCTCCGAGTTCGGTCGCACCACGGTGGAAAACTCCACCAAGGGCACCGACCACGCCGAGGGGAGCGTGATGTTCGTGGGCGGCGGCGCGGTAAAAGGGTATGGCAAGGGCAATTCCACCGGTATTTTTGGCTGCCATCCCAACGACAAAGTCCCGTGGGTCACCGGCCAGACCGGCTCCATGTTCGGCGCGAGCAACCGTTATGTGAAGCGCGCGGTCGATTACCGCTCGGTGCTCGGCGAGATTATTCGCGATCACCTCGGCGCGACGCAGGACCAGTTGAATCG
>CAZMLP010000485.1:0-5416 GCA_964566745.1 uncultured Verrucomicrobiota bacterium
CACCACGCGCGCCCGGCCCAACTCCTGCAAGCCCGCCGCAAAAATCTCGCTGGTCGAGGCGCTACCCGCGTCCGTCAAAACCACCACCGGCCCCAAGTAGGCGCCCGGCTGGGGGAACACGACAAAATTGATGTGTCCCGCTCGCATTTGCATCGTGCCGAGCGTGGTCTGCCTGGCAAACAAAAGACCCCCAATGCCCTGCGCCATACCCCCTACCCCGCCCGGATTTCCCCGCAGGTCAAAAATAATGCCTGACGCCCGATGAAATTTACCCAATGCGGCGCGGATTTTGTCCATCTGGGAAATCATGAAAATGTTGAACCGGATATAGCCGATGTTCCCCGGCAAGAGGCGCGATTCGAACTCGGTGTGTTGCGGCGGGAAATTTCCCAGCGGCAGGGACATCTCGCCCTTCTGCTCGACGCGCTGGATGGTCGCGAGCCTTCGACGATCACTGCCGTCCAGCCACGCTAATTTCACAGAGGTGCCGGCGTCGCCATCGATGTGGTGGCTCAGCGCGCGCTCGGTGAACAGGCGGCGCAGGCCGGGCGCCAGGTTGCCCTCCGCCACCGGCTTGACCAACTCCTCCACCGTCTTGTCATCAATGACCCTGATGACATGGCCGGGTCGCAACCCCGCTTTCGCCGCCGGGGAATTTGGCGTGACCGATGTGACCAGCAATTGGCCGTCCACAAACCGGGTCTTGATGCCGATCACCCCGTCGGCGGCGGCCTTGGAGTCATTGGACGGGATGGCGTCGGGCGGCACGATATTGAAATGCGACTGGTGCAACTCGCCGAGCATTGCGTGCAGAAGATCGTAGAATTGCTCGTCACTCTTGAGCGCCGCCAGACGCGGGAGATATTGCTCGCGAACGCGGTCCCAAGTGACGCCGGTGAAATTGGTGTCGAAATGCTTCTCCTTGATCGTGCGCCAGACGATGTCAAAGCTCTCGCGCCAGGCCTTGGCTTGCCCGGTGCTTCCGCCACCGCTGGCGATGGCGGGCGCTTCAGCGGCGCAAAGCGACGAGCCGCAACTACCGAAAAGAAAAACCAAGGCGACAACCAGGGAATGGCCAAAGCGCAGTAAAAAAAGGTGTCGGCGAGCAGGCAGGTAAGACAGGTTGAGCATCTGCTTTGTTTCGTTTGGCCGGAACCTAAGCAACACCAACTCGCTGAACCAGCAAAAAGGTGGCCGGCGCTTGACGTGCCGCCACTCGCGTGAAACTTGGCGGAACATGATGACCATATAGCTCTTGTTTGCGCTGCATTTCCATTGTGGCCAGCAGTTTGGCGTCGGGTTGCCACTTTGCATTCCGTCCTCCGGCTCGAATGACTTTGAACGCCGAAATGAGGCTCGAGCCGCTCGCGAATCAGCCTTCTCTCGGCGGCGCGGTCTTCATGGTCCTTATTTACTACCATGCAAATTAGGCGTCTCCTGCCCCCTCAAGCTTCAAAACTATTCTCGAGAACGGGAACAACGGCCGGTGAACTTTCACTTTCCTTGTCCTTTTTCTGGAAAAATCTCGCATTACGTTAATAACGTCGGGCGCCCGGAAAAGAAATTCCAGCGATCGTAAAAGGCGCGCGGAGCGCCTTTCGTTTTGATTTCCGGGACAAGCGGCGAAATTGTCGGCCCCGGTGCAAGTGAAAGACTCTCCTCATCCAGAAGTGGCGATTTTCACGGGCGCAATGCATTTGTCCCCGGGGGAACGCGCCGCGTTTTTGGAAAAGGCCTGCGGCGGGGATGAGCAGCTTCGACAGAAGGTGGAAGCGTTGCTGCTCGTCCATGACCAGGCTGGAGAATTCCTCGAGCATCCACCCTCGGAAGCCGGCATGGGAGGCACGCCGAACTTTTCGTTCGGCAAGAAAGCCGGGGATTCTATCGGACGCTACAAGCTCTTGCAGCAGATTGGCGAGGGGGGTTGCGGGGTGGTTTTCATGGCGGAGCAGGAGGAGCCAGTCCGGCGCCGCGTGGCCTTGAAAATCATCAAGCCGGGCATGGACACCAAAAGCGTCATGGCCCGGTTCGAGGCCGAGCGGCAGGCGCTCGCGCTGATGGATCACCCCGGCATTGCAAAGATTTTTGACGCGGGGGCGACGGAGTCCGGCAGCCCGTACTTTGTCATGCAGTTGGTGCGGGGAACCAAGATCACGGACTACTGCGACCAGAACTCACTCACCACGGAGGAACGCCTCGATCTCTTCGCGCAGGTTTGCCGGGCTGTCCAGCACGCGCATCAAAAAGGCATCATCCATCGCGACATCAAGCCCTCCAACATCCTGGTGACGCGGACCCCGGAGGGCGCGGCGTTGCCAGTGGTGATTGATTTTGGCATCGCCAAGGCCACGACCAACCAGCGACTCACCGACAAGACTCTTTTCACGGCGTTTGAAATGTTGATCGGCACGCCCGCCTACATGAGCCCGGAGCAGGCTGACTTGGGCAGCGCGGATGTGGACACGCGCACGGACATCTACAGCCTGGGCGTGCTGCTCTACGAATTGCTCACCGGATCGACTCCCTTTGACGCCCGGGAACTAATGAAGGCGGGGCTGGACGAGATCCGCCGCGTGATTCGCGAGAAGGATCCGGACCGGCCCTCGACCCGGCTCAACACCATGACCGAGGCGGATCTGACCGTCACCGCCCAACGGCGGGGCCTCGCGCCGCCCGCGCTCGTGCGCTCGGTGCGCGGCGACCTGGACTGGATCGTGATGAAGTCGCTGGAAAAGGACCGTGCGCGCCGTTACGAGACGGCCAATGGCCTGGCGCTCGACATCCAGCGATACCTCGCCAACGAGACCGTTTCCGCCCGTCCGCCCAGCGTTCTTTACCGGCTGCGAAAGGCGGCGGCCCGCCACACCGTCCTCGCCAGCGCCATCGTCACCGTCGCCGCGCTGCTGGTGGCCAGCCTCGCGGTGGTCACGGCGCTACTGGAAAAGGAGCGGGAAGCCCGGGCCAAGGCCCAAACGGAGACTGTGCGGAGCCAGCAGGTGACGAAGTTTCTCAAGGACATGCTGGAGAGCGTCGGCCCGTCAGTCGCCAAGGGGCGCAACACCGAGCTATTGCGCGAAATTCTGGACAAGACCGCCGACCGAATCGGCCAGGACATCGCCAACCAGCCGGAGGTGGAGGCTGAATTACGCACGCTGACGGGCCACTTGTATTACCAGATCGGAAATTATGACCGGGCGGCGCGGATGCAAAGCGCGGCACTGCCGTTGTACAAGAAGCTGACCGGGCCCAGGAGCAAGGAGGTCGCGGACACTTGGAGCGATTTGGGCTCGTCCCTGCGATTGGACGGTAAATTGTCCGGCGCGGAGGCGGCCCACAAGGAGGCGCTCGCGATCAGGCGCGGACTTTATGGCGATGAGAATGCCGATGTGGCCGCCTCAATGAACAATCTGGCGACGGTGTACCGGCGGCAGAAGAAGCTGAAGGAGGCCGAGACCCTGATCCTCCAAGCCTTGGAGATTCGCAAGCGACTTTTCACCGGGGAAAGCCTTCCGGTGGCGGACTCCTTGCACAACCTTTGCGTGATTCTGGGGGACGAGGAGAGACATGTGGAATCCGAGGCCATCGCGCGAAAATTGCTCGCCCTGCGCCGCCGGCTGGTGGGCAACAACGATCCGCTGGTGGCCGCCGCCCTCGGGGATGTCGCCTGGGCGGCCGGGTTCAACGGCAAGGTGGAGGAGGCCGAGGCCCTGGACCGGGAGGCGCTGGAAATCCGGCGCAAGGCGCTGGGCGAGGAGCACCCGGACGTGGCCAACACGCTCGGTTCCCTTGGAGAGCGGCTGCGCCAGCGGGGGAAGCTGGCGGAGTCAGAGGCGCTGCTCAAAGCCGCCTTGTCGGTCCAGAGAAAGCTGCTGAGCGAGACCAATCCGGCGTTTTGGTCCTCATTGCGAAGCCTGGCCTGGACCTTGGAACAAGAGGGCAAATGGACTGAGGCCGAGTCCTTGCATCGCGAGGCCATCAGCCTTCGGCGGAAACACCTCGGAGACGAGGCGCCTGACACCATTGCGGAAGTGGATGGCCTCGCGCGACTCCTTATTCATCAAAAAAGATTGGAGGAAGCGGACAAGATTATTTCCGAAAGCCTGACCGAATCCCTCGCGCGCCGACCGGAGGGCGGGCCGCTCATTTTTCTGCGCCTCTACCTGGATGGCCGGCGCGAGCAGTGGAAGCAAGCGGTCGTCGATGCCTCGTTGCTGGTGGAGTTTGAGCCAGGCGATCCATACCGCCATCACATTCTCGCGCCGCTTTTGGTCATGACGGGCGAGCGGGAGCGTTACGAGGAGCTTTGTCGCAAGGTTCTCGCCGCGTTTGGCGACACCAAGAACCCGACCGTTGCCGACCGGGTGGCCAAAGATTGTTTGTTGCTGCCGGTGCCCGGCCTCGATTTGAAGCGAGTGGATCAATTGGCGGACTTGGCGGTGGCCTCCGGCAAGGGCGATCCGTCAATGCCCTTCTTCGCGGTGTGCAAGGCGCTGTCCAGCTATCGGCTGGGGAATTTCCGGCTGGCGATCGAGTGGGCGGACAAAGCCATCGCCCGCCCGGAGCACAACAATCTCCGGGATTTCGCGAATGCCCATGCGAACGCCGTGTCCAGCATGGCGCACTGGCGGCTCGGCCAGACGAACATTGCACAGGCGGCATTGGCCACCGGGGAGGCGATCATGAAGAACCGTCCCTCCGCGAGCCTGGCTTGGGAGATTGACGACGCGTGGTTTAGCCGCCTATTCGTGCTGGCCTCCCTGGACGAGGCCCGGCGCTTGATGGGAAAAGACTCCCTCCCCGAGCTTCGCAAGTGACGATCCGGCGCCGAATTGGATTTCCTGTTGTCGCGGTCACCAGATCGTCAATAATTCCGCCGGGAACAGAGTTTGCCGGTGAACATGAGCGACGCCACCATATTGCTGAACGCCGTGGAGCAGGGCGACCCGAAAGCCGCCCACGAGCTGTTGCAACTGGTGTACGAGGAGTTACGCCAACTGGCCGCGCGCAAGATGGCCCAGGAGGCTCCCGGGCAGACATTGCAACCGACCGCGCTGGTGCACGAGGCCTGGCAGCGGCTGGTGGGCGGGCAAACCCCGACTTTCGCCAATCGCGCGCACTTTTTTTCCGCCGCCGCCGAGGCGATGCGCCGCATTTTGATTGACCGCGCGCGTCGCCGCCGGGCGCGACGTCACGGAGGAGGGCTGGAACGCGTGGATGTCGAAGGGCGTGACTTCATCGCGCCGCAGGCCGATGACGAGCTGCTGGCCGTGCACGACGCGCTGGACGCCCTGGCCAAGGAGTATCCCGTTCAGGCCGAACTGGTGAAGTTGCGTTACTTCGGCGGCCGCAGCAACGAGGAGATTGCGCAAATTCTGGGCATTTCTGTTTCCTCCGTGAAGAACTACTGGACGTTTTC
>CAZMLP010000486.1:0-1912 GCA_964566745.1 uncultured Verrucomicrobiota bacterium
CGTTGAATTCACCTGGGACCCGCAAAGCGCCTCCTTGCGCCGCGCGGCGGAGGCGGCGCATCACATCGGCTTCTTGCGGCAACCGCCCGCGCTGGGCGGCATTTATTCGCTGGGCTTGTTGAACGAGGTCTTGCGTGAAAAGAATCTTCCGACCGTTGTCGGCATTGGCCAATGATCACCATGGAATCCGCCCCGCCAGCCCCGCCTGAAACGACCGCGCAGGCCATGCGCCCCGTGAAACTCCGGCTCGCGAGCGTGAGCAAAAGCTACACCGGCGCGGCGGGAACCGTGGAGGCGTTGCAACCGGTCAACGCCGAGATTCGCGAGGGCGAGTTTGTGGTTTTCTTCGGCCCGTCCGGCTGCGGCAAATCGACGTTGCTCAACTTGATCGCGGGGTTCGAGGAGGTCTCCGGCGGCGAGATCATGCTGGATGGCGCGAGGGTCGAGGGGCCGCATCACGACCGGTTGATGATGTTCCAGGAGCACGGCCTGTTTCCCTGGCTGAATGTGATCGACAATGTGATGTTCGGGCTCCGCCGGAAATTTCTCTTCAAGCCGCGCGCGCGCCGCCAGCATGCGCGGCAGTTTTTGCAACTGGTCCATCTGGAAAAGTTCGAGCGCTCGTCCATTCACGAGCTTTCCGGCGGCATGAAACAACGCGTGGCACTCGCCCGCGCGCTCGCGCCCGACCCCAAGGTGCTGCTGGTGGACGAGCCATTCCCGGCACTCGACGCGCTGACCCGCTCCAAGTTATACGCGGACCTGCAGGAGATTTTCACGCGCACAGGCAAGACGATCATTCTTGTCACCCACGATCCGCGCGAGGCGGCCTGCCTGGGGGACCGAGTGCTGGTTTTCTCGGGGCGCCCTGGACGGATCAAGGCGGACATCGCCATCGATCTGCCGCGCCCGCGCGAAATCAACGACCCGCGCGTGGCGGAGCACGCGGCGGCCATCATGCGCGAGTTGGAGGGACCCACGAATGAAAATCCGGGAGCATAGGATCAAGTATTACGTGCTGTTTTTTTACCTCGCCCTCGTCGCGGCGTGGCAGGCGATGTTTTGGTCCGGCTTGATCGCGGACTATTTGCTCCCCTCGCCCGCCCAGGTCGCCCGGAGGTTGTGGGAGCTGGCACACGACAACTACCTTTGGCCGAGTGTAAAGGCGACATTCCAGCGCATGGCGATCGGGTTCTCGGTCGCGGCGGTGATCGGACTATTGATCGGATTGGTGATGGGGGTTTCGCGCGTGGCGAACAGTTGCCTGCGCTCCCTCTTTCTTGGGTTGCAAACCCTCCCCACAGCCGCGTGGGTTCCGGTTTCGCTGCTGCTCTTTGGGCTGAGTGACAAGGGCATCTATTTCGTGATCATCATGAGCTCGACGCCGGCCATTGCCATCGCGACCTCGGACGGCATCCTGCACATTCCCCCCATTTATTTGCGCGCGGCGCAGACCCTCGGCACGCCCGCCTGGGCCATGCCCGCGCGCGTCATTATTCCCGCGGCCATGCCGAGTATCGTGACGGGATTGAAGCTGGGCTGGACACTCGCGTGGCATGGCGGGGTTTCCGCCGAGCTAATCAAATCAAGCATTGGCCTTGGTTATCTGCTGCAAATGGGCCGCGAACTAAACGACGCCGCGCAGGTGATCGGCATCATGGTGCTGACGATATTATTCGGCCTGTTGCTGGATCGCTTCGTGTTTGGGCTGGTGCAAAAGCGGATTCTGCGCCGGTGGGGCTTGGCCCACGAAAATTGACCCGCAGGCAGCCAATTCTTGCCGCTTTTTGCAATGAATTTCCCGCAATCAAGTTATAACAGGCGCAATGGAATCCGAGCGTTTTAGTTCCCGCGCGCCCTTGCCGATAACGCCAATGGTCTTACAAATCATGAACAGGCATCCTCTCTTTCG
>CAZMLP010000487.1:0-2855 GCA_964566745.1 uncultured Verrucomicrobiota bacterium
CGAGGAATCGGGCTTCAATCATTTGGGGCTTTTCAACACCTGCTTCAAGAAGCGCTTTGGAGCCAGCCCGGGAGAGTGGCGCAAGCAAAACCGGGGAAACACCCCGTTGCCCCAAGCCCAGGCGGCGAAATTGCATTGTTATTTGTTGAAAGACCGCATGGCGTCCTTTGCCGAGGATTCCACCCGGCCCTCGCCCATGGATGGACCCAAACCGGCTTTGAGCATGCGCCTGAAGGCCGGGGTCGGTCCGGAGGAAAGGTTGTGAACGGCAGTGGCCTTGCGCGCGGCCTTCGCAAGCCACTGGGAGCCGGGCTTACCCACTCACACGTGGAAGCCCGGCGGCACGGCCATTTCGACTTTTTGACGCCCCGGTCAAACCCGTTCCCGCGAAAACCGGACGGGCGTGGTTCAGCTTTCTAAATTGGCGCATGCCCTCGTTTTTCTTCGACCCCTTTCGTGCTCGCAAGGGAGCCCGGGCCGAGAGGTTGGCGATTTCCCGGAGAAGTGGAGCGCGCTTGCTTGGTGGTGGCGGCTTGCTCCTGTTGACGATCCATCCGGGCGTTTCCCAAGACGCGTTGCGCTACTCCTTGGCGGGACAAGCCGCGATGGAAGCGCACCGCCTCCAGCCTGATGCGATGCCCTATACTGTCAAATCGGGCGATTTTAAACTCCTCATGGCTCCCACAGCCGCGTTGGAGTGGAATGACAATGTCAATTTGGTCCGAGACCACGCCCAACAGGACTTTGTTTTTCGGCCTGTCCTGAATCTGAGCATGAGTTATCCGTTGACGGACCGTAATTTGCTTTTGCTCAACCTCGGCGCCGGCTATCAGCAATATTTTCAGCATAACGAGTTGAGCACCTGGTATTTGGCGTCTGGTTCCATGCTTTCCTTTGACATGGCCGTAAAGGACGTCCTGATCAATTTTCATGACCAGTTTAGTTATTCGCGCGACGCCGCGCTGGAGGCGGCAGTCGCGGAAACGAGCCAGTTCGGAAACATCTTCAATGACGCGGGTGTTCGCGGCACTTGGGACCTCAATGATTTGACGCTGAGCCTGGGATACGACCACATCAATTTCGCGTCTCCGGCGGCGCAGTTTAGCTCGCAAGACCGCGCGACGGAGTCCCTCTCGTCCCAGGCGGGACTGAAGTTTTCGCCGCGTATTACCGCGGGTCTCGAGGCGACCGCCGCCCTCACCTCGTACGACAAGCTGGTCTTAAATGACAACACGTCCTATAGCGCGGGCATATACGCGGATTGGCGTCCGGGCTCCTTTTTACGAATCCAACCGCGCATCGGCTACACCATCACCCAGTTTCAGCACACCAGCCAGTCCATCCAGACCGCCGACGTGAATTCGTGGTACGCTGATTTGACGGTAAACCACGCCATCACCGACGCCATCACTTACTCACTCAGCGCTGGACATGAAATCCGCACTGGCATAGGCTCTGACACGATTGAAGACTGGTATGCGCGGCCAAGTGTCGATTGGAACATAGTGCAACACTTGACGTTGCGCACCGCGTTGACTTGCGAGCATGGAAGCACCGGCACAGGAAATGTGCAGGGCAATCTCATGGAAGTCTATGACTATGCCGGATTTGACATCACGTTGGGCCACGAGTTCACCAGCCGGTTGTATCTGGCATTGAACTTTCGCGTCACCATCCGGGGATCCAGCCTGCCTGCCCGGCAGTACGAGCAGAATCTGGCCAGCCTGCAACTGACGTATACTCTCAAATGAAACCGCTCCATCTTTCCTTGCCGGTCGATTGGTGGCCCTCTTTTTGGAAGGGCCGCCGTTTGGGCGGACTTGGCTGCTTTCTCGGTCTCCTTGCGTGTCTTGCGACAAATTGTGAGATTGTTGCCGCTGACAAGTCTTTGCCAACCGCCGGCGAGGTCCGGGCAGCCGCCCCTGCTGCTCCCGGTGAGCCGTCTCCCGCCGCCTCATCCCCTTCCTCGACCGCCGCAGTTTCAGCGGATGCCCGCGCGGCCTCGACGAACAGCATGGACTCGCTGGACAACAAGCACCGGCTGGCGGTGGGTGACCGTATCAGTTTTCGTATTGTGGAGGATGAGGAGGAGCCGAAGGGGCTTTTTCTGGCGGATTCCGGCGAGGTGGAAATCCCTTACATCGGACGATTTCCGGCCGAGGGAAAGACCTGCAAGGAGTTGGCCGCCTCGCTCAAAGCCGAGCTGGAAAAAGATTATTATTACAAGGCAACCGTTATTGTCGCTGTGGATCAAATGGCCCGGAGCCGGGGCAAGGTTTACGTGGTGGGGCCGGTTCGCGCGCCGGGTTACTTGGAGATCCCCAGCGACGAAGTGCTGACCTTGAGCAAGGCCATTCTTCGGGCGGGAGGTTTCACGGATTTCGCCAAAAAGACCGGAGTTCGCGTTACCCGTAAAACGAACGGGAAAGACGAGGTCTTCACTGTGGATGTCAAAGAAATCCTGGAAAAGGGAAAAACGGATTTGGATTTGGCGCTCCTGCCGGGAGATTTCATTTATGTTCCCGAGCGGGGAGTCCGATTCTAGGAAAGAGCGACGTCATGCGGATCAGGTTCCTCGCTTATAAATCATTGAACACCGGGTGGTTCGCGCCGCGCGCGCGAGCTTGTGCCGGGCTCCGTTCATTGACGCGGAGGCGCGTCGCATGAGCGCCTTGGTTCCGATGGATCCCAACGAGGATGACTTCATTTCTTCCGACGGAACCGACGAGGAGCGTCCGGCTGGATTTCCGGTTCAGCGGATTTTGGCGGCGGTGCGGCGATTCTGGTGGATACCACTCATCACCACGGCAGTCAGTCTCAGTGTCGCGGTGGTGTATGCCCGGCGGCTGCCTCCC
>CAZMLP010000488.1:0-18907 GCA_964566745.1 uncultured Verrucomicrobiota bacterium
CATGACGCCAAGCGCGGGGCGCTTTACACGGCGAACATCAAGGGCATTGGCTCGACAAAAAAATACAAGCCGGGCGAAACTCAAAAATACAACAGCCATCAATATTTCGGCACGCTCTCCCTGCTGCCAGTGCCCGACAAAAACCGGCTCGCCGCCGCCACGCGACAGGTGCTGGCCAATTACCGCCGTGCCGCGCTAGACCACGCCAAACTTCCGCCCCGGCCCGGAGTAGCTCCGCGCCCGGTGCCCGAGCGTCCAGGCGAGCCATCGGTGTTCAAACACGTCGTTTATGTCATCAAAGAGAACCGGACCTACGATCAGGTGCTGGGGGACATCAAAGAGGGCAACGGCAATCTCGATCTGTGTGTCTTCGGCGAGAGATTCACCCCGAATCAGCACAAAATAGCTCGCGAATTCGCGCTGCTCGACAACACCTATTGCTCGGGCATCCTAAGTTCCGAAGGCCATCAATGGGCCACCACGGCATTTTCCACGGATTACATGGAAAAATCATTTGCCGGCTTCCCGCGCAGCTATCCGGACGGAATGGAGGACGACGATGTGGACGCCCTCGCTTACGCCCCGACCGGCTTCATCTGGGACAACGCGATCAAGCACGGCAAAACCGTGCGTGATTATGGCGAGTTCGCGATCGGCGTCACTGGTTGGAAAAATCCCCAAGGTAAAAAGTCGCCCAGATTTCTCGATTTCTATCGAGACTTCGTGAATGGCACCGGACTGCTCAACATCGGCTCGCGACCGGCTGTGGAGTCGCTAAGGCCGTATCTTGCCACCAACACGATTGGATGGGACCTTTCGGTGCCGGATATTTTTCGTGCCGCGCAATTCATTAAAGAATTACGGGAATACGAGCGCACCGGGTCGTTTCCGCACCTCGCCATCATCTGTCTGCCGAATGACCACACCTCGGGAACGAGTTCCGGCTCGCCCACGCCAGCCGCGCAGGTCGCGGATAATGATCTCGCCTTCGGCCAGATAGTCGAGGCCATCAGCCACAGCAAATTCTGGAAGGACACCTGCATCCTCGGCATCGAAGACGACCCGCAAGCCGGTTGGGATCATGTGAGCGGTTACCGGACCACGGCATACGTGGCCAGTCCTTATACCAAACGGCGTGCCGTGGTTCACACCCAATACAACCAGCCGGGACTGCTTCGCACCATGGAGCTGATCCTCGGACTGCCGCCCATGAACATGATGGATGCCATCGCCACGCCGATGTTTGATTGTTTTACGGACGCGCCGGATTTCACCGCCTTCGATTCGGTGCCGAGCAACATTCCTCTGGATCAAATGAATCCGGAGCCAAAGGCAATTCACGATCCGGCCCAACGCGCATATGCGATTGCCTCGGCCAGCCTCCCGCTGGCGGAAGTGGACAAATGCCCGGAGGATTTGTTGAACCGCATTATCTGGAACGCGCAAAAGGGATCGCAGATCCTTTATCCCGCCTGGGCGTTGACGCACGGAGTGAAGGATGATGATGACTAGGCCGCCGGCGGGTGCTAGGATGCCGGCATTCGCCCGATGAGTTTATCGTCCGCAAAGATTTTGGCCGCGGGGTTGGGTTTCGCGCTGGCCTTGCTGGCCGGCTCCGCAGCCCAGGAAAAGTCCGCCGCCCCGGCCGGCCAAGCCATCGAGATCACCATCCCTCGAAGATTCGAGCCGGTGGATTTCGCAAGAGAGGTTCTTCCGATCCTCAAAAAGAATTGCCTCGCCTGCCATAACAAGACCACGGCGAAAGAGGATTTAATACTCGAGACGCCCGCCGACATGCTCAAAGGCGGCGAGTCTGGCCCGGCGATTGTGCCGGAACATGGCGAGCAGAGTTTGATGTTCAAAATGGCCGCGCACCAGAAGCGCCCCTTCATGCCGCCGCACGAAAACAAGGTGGCGGCGACAGACCTGACGCCGGAGCAATTGGGCTTGATCAAACTTTGGATCGATCAAGGCGCCAAAAATAGTGTCGCCACGAATCCGCCGGTGGTCTGGCAGAAAATGCCCGCCGCGTTGAATCCGATTTTTGCGGTGGCTATCACGGGCAACGGTGAATTTGCGGCCTGCGCCCGCGCCAACCAAATTTCGGTTTATCACCTGCCGACCCGTGAAATCGTCGCGCAGATGGCCGATCCGCAACTTGGATCGCTCTACCCCGATTCCCCGCCTGCTCACCGTGACCTTGTCGAATCGCTCGCGTTCAATCCAGAGGGCAACCTGCTGGCGTCCGGCAGTTTTCGCGAGGTCAAACTATGGCGCCGGCCCGTGAACCCCCGAGTCCGCTCGTGGCCAACACTTGCCCAACGACCAATCACGGCCGCGACCGCCAGCAGTGACGGTAAATGGCTCGTCGCCGGGGACGATCGCGGCCGAGTGGTAGTGACAAGTCTCGAAAATCCCAAACAATCCCGTGCCTTCGACGCTCACAAAGGATTGACAACCGGACTTGCCTTTTCTGCTGATGGCGCGCGTCTCGTCTCGATCTCGGCCGATAAAGGTGTCGCGGTCTGGAGCGTTTCCGAGGGCCGCCGCCTCGCCCTCGGCACCGCGGCCTCCGCTTTGAACGCCGTGACATGGCTGCCAGACCAACGGCTCGCGACGGCTGGCGCGGACGGTGCGATTCGGCTCTGGCAGTTGCCCGCTTCCCCTGGCAAATCGGCCCCGCTCCAGGAAGTCGCCAGTTTTCACGCCCACGACGGCGCGGTCACGGCACTCGCCTTTTCCGGGCAGTTGGTGTCCGGCGGGACGGACGGAAATGTGGTTTTCTGGAACCTGGAAAAACAGGAGCCATCAAAGAAACTCGCTTTCGGCAGCCAAGTCGCGTGCGTCGCCGCGCAAGCAAATGGAAAGCGCGTCGCCGCAGCCGGAACGAACGGAACCACGAAACTTTGGAGCGTCCCGAAAGGCGACTTGATCGCTGAATTCAAGGGTGACTGGCGTTTGCGCGAGGCGAGCGAGTCCAAATCCCGCGAGGTGGAATTTCAAAAGGGGGAAGTCGCCTATTTCCAAGGCCAGCTTGACCTGCGCGAGAAAGAGCACAAGGACGCGCTTGAACGCCTCAAGAAAGCGGCTGAAGGCCGGAGCGCCGCTGAGAAAACTTTGACTGAAAAACAAGCGGTCGCTCGCGAGGCGGAAGAGGCCAAAAACAAAACGGAGCAAGCAATGGCCGATTATGAGGCGCAACAGAAGACCGTGATGGAAACCCTCGCCAGTTTTGAAAAAAGCGCGGTCGCAACGGGCGACCCGAAGTCCAAGTTGCCAGGCGATTTTAAAGCGGCGCGGGAAAAGTTGAACGTGCCCGCCGGCGAGCTGCGCAAGCGGTTGACGGACAAGGTTGGTCCCGCCAAGAAGAAACTAGAGGTCGCCCAAGCCGAGGTGAAAAAGGCGGAACAAGGCAAGCTCAACGCCGAGGAGGAGGCAAATCTCGCCGGACCCGCCGCCGAAAGAGCGGCCGAGTCTGTGCAAACCGCGCGCTCCGCACGCGACGAGGCCACATCACGTCTCGCCAAATTCAACGCCGCGCTCGCCGAGTCCCGCCAAGCGGCCGACGCCTCCAAGCAGGCCGTGCTCGCCATTGCCTTCTCTCCCGATGGACGCCTCTTCGCGACCGCTGGCGCGGATCGCGTGGTTCACACCTGGAATGCCGAGAATGGCGCAGCTTGCGAGACCTATTCCGGCCACTCAACGCCGGTCACCGCCTTGTGCTTCACCTCGGCCAGGCAATTAGTCTCGACCGGAGATCGAGGCGCGATTGCGTGGGACTTGGACCCGGTGTGGAAACTCGAACGCGTGCTGGGCGCTGGCGACCCCACCGCGCTGGCGGATCGCATCAACGCGGTGCGCTTCAGCCCGGATGGCAAATGGCTGGCCACCGGCGGGGGGGAGCCGACACGCGGGGGTGAGATCAAGCTTTGGGAGGTCGCGACCGGCAAGCTCGTTAATGATTTCAAAAACGTTCATAGCGACGCGGTGTTCGGCCTCGATTTTTCCCCGGACGGCAAGTTTCTCGCCTCGGCGGCGGCGGACAAATTCATCCGCGTCACCGAATTGGCCACCGGCAAGGTGGTCAAAGCCTTCGAAGGCCACACGCACCACGTCCTCGGCGTCAGTTGGAAACACGACGGGCGAACCCTTGTCAGCGCCGGCGCCGACAACCTTATCAAGGTCTGGGATTTTGTGTCCGGCGAACGCAGGAAGAACATCGAGGGCTTCACCAAGGAAGTGACGGCTGTCGGGTTCGTCGGTTTTACCGACCAGGCGATCGCCGCCTCGGGAGACCGGCAGGTGAAACTCATCCGCGACAACGGGGAAACGGTGCGGTCTCTCAACGGGGAAACGGACTTCGTCAACGCCGCCGGGGTCACTGCCGACGGGAAAATCGTCGTGGCTGGAGGGCAGGACGGCGTTCTGCACGTTTGGAACGGGGCGAGTGGCGAGTCCGTCGCGACGTTTGGCCCGCAACCGTGAGGGAGCCAGGCTTCCCTGCCCTCACTTGAACTCGCACAACCCCTCGACATAAGCCGCCGAGCCGTCGCGCAGCCACCCGTCCAGTTGCGCTTGATCCTTCAATTGTTGCCCGCGCTGGCGCGGCACCACCAGGAACCGGGTCTTGATCTCGGGCAACGCGCTCAGGTCACTCCACAGTTTTTCAAATTGAGTCACCGGAAAAGTGTCCTCTTGCCCGTGTCCCCAGCGCTTTTTGACTTCTTTTAGCGTGATGTAGGTCGGCAGCCGGGATGCCAATTCACGCACTGCCGACGCAACCGTTTCACGCGCCACCTCACCACCCGCTTCACCGGCCGCGCGAATGTCTTCGCGAGTCAGGCCGAAAGCCGCCAGCAAC
The DNA here is from genome assembly GCA_964566745.1 of uncultured Verrucomicrobiota bacterium. Lineage (GTDB taxonomy): Bacteria > Verrucomicrobiota > Verrucomicrobiia > Limisphaerales > CAZMLP01 > CAZMLP01. Next base: position 4,862 of record CAZMLP010000488.1, read on the forward strand.
TGGTCAATGTCGATCCAAGTCGTCATCGAGTTGTAGTAACTGAGCGCGAATTCCGCCTCCTCGCGCGGCATCGCCAGGCCCTCGACAATTCGTGGCCTGCCATTCACCCGCGCCAGCCCACCCCCCCGGTCCTCCAACCGGCGGGTGATCACCTCGAATGTCAGGCATGCCCCGCCCTGGATGTGCGCCCCGAGCATTACGGCGTCCACATTCACGCCGCACGTGTCGATATTGTGGAGCAGCAAGTATTTCAATTGCGGCCGCTCGTTAAAAAGCCGCGCCAGCACGCCGTTGCGAAACAGGTTGGGTATCTCGTAAAAATGACCGACCGGGTGCAGACATTGGAGCGGCGTGTTATCTGTGTAATCCGCCGTCTCGCCCGCGCTTTTGGCCCAATTCCGCAAGGCCGCGCGCCCGCTCTCGCGCATTTTTTGCTGCTGCTCGTCGAGCATTTGTTGCGGCGTTTCCTCCCATTGGAAGCGCAGATCACGCACGGTGGGCACCATGCGCAGGCCCACGCTGCGTCCTTGAGACAGGAGAACCGATCCCTCGTAGCCGTAATTGCCGGCGCGCTCCAAAAACCCGGCCGTGGGACCATGCGTCAAATAGCTCGTGCTGAAAACGTGCGGCAATGCCTCGCCCGCCATGCGCGAGACTTTCCGGCTTTTGGCGAGATGAGTTTCAATGAACGTTCGGTGCCGGCCGGCCAGTTTCGCAAAAGGATGCAGGGCTTTGCAGACGCCGGCGCCCTGGGTCCAGCGTGAACCCGCGCCGGCGGCCAGCGTCACGACCGCCACTTCCCCCGCCACAAGGGATTTCTCGCCCAGCACTCGCAATTCGCGTGTGTCCGCGCCCGGCGTCGAGAGATCGGTCACGTCCGCCGCCCGGACATCCTCAATACGCGAATCCATCCGCAAACGGTTTTGCGCGAGGCCGATTCGTCCATCCCGCAAATCGGCGCGAATCTGCTCGTGTTGCGCCCGGTCAAAGCCATTCTGCTCCAGCAACGCCGCCAAGGACTCGCCTCCGCCCGCGTCGAATCGCGCGCGCGGCAGCAGCGCGTCGAACAAGGTCTGCACCATGCCGCGCAATTCCGGCCTGGTCCGCGCCGCCGCGCCAAACTTATCCAGCTCCGCGCGCCGCGCCGGGTCGAGCGCGTGCAATTCGCGCTTGAGCAGCGCGGGAATCGTCAACGCATAGTAATTCGCGGGCATAAGCGCCTCGTTCCCTTCGAGCAGGTCGGCGGCAGTGCCGCGCTCGTTGATCGCGAAGTCGTACACCACTGGCTCCATCGCGAACGGCAGCGCGTGCTCCAGCTCGCGTTTGGTGGCGGACATGATGGCCTGGAGCCGGAGACGCGCCTCGTCCCGCCGGTGCGGCGCGAAAATGAAGCCCATGCCGCCGCCCGACATGCCGCCAAGCATCCAAAACCCCCAAAAATCCTTGCCGTATTCCGCCGCCACGCGCTCGATCAACCGCTCGGTGTAATGCGTGCTCGCCCACGGAATGATGGTCTGGATTGGCTCGCGGAAGTTGCGGGTGGTGGCCGCGCCCAAGGCGCAAATGTCCCCCGTCCGCAAAGCCGCGATCACCTCGTCGTAAATCCGCAACGCGTCCAGACGTCCGCGCCACTCCGCCTCCGAACGAAGCAGGTACTTCTCCGTCACCATCTCGAGGATCGGCCCGACGTTTTGCGCCATGCCGCCATGCACCAGCACCAACGAGTCCTGGAGCTTGCGCCGTGTCTCCGCCGAGACCTCGTCCAAGCTTAAAATCCGGTGCCTCGGCATCAAGCGGCCCCGGCTCACGCCCATCTCGGGATCGCCCACGACCGCCGCCACGCCCTCGATTAGTTTCATTCCGGGCCACACGCCGCCCGAGTCCTGCCAGCCGCCGCCGGATCCGCCCAGCCACTCACCCAACAACGCCCTGGCCAGCACGACCCGCCGCTCCGGCTCGGTCAATTCGCCCGTCAGCGACTCGGCCTGGCTGGTCGCGCGCATGCAGACCGAGATCAGCGAGCCGAGCAGATTCGTCGATACAGCGAGGCGCGAGCCTTTCGGAATGTCGTTGACGCTGGAAACCAATTCCAGGCCCCTGCCCGCCCCGGCAATTCTCGCCAGCAGGTCGGCGAGACTCTGGCCCGACCCCTCAATGCCCGGCGGCACGATCCCGGCCGCGATCACCGCCGCCTTCAGCAGTCCGAGATAGTCCTTCGCAAAATCAAAGACGTCCGCGAGAGCGGTGAGATCGGCCGACGCGCCCAAGTCCACGGAAGTCAGGCGGAGCACCGGCTCGTCCAGCACGCGCAACCACGCGCTCACCGGGGGGCGGGGGGTGGTGTCGCGCCCATGGACACCCAGGTCCACCGACACGTTCAGCACCCGCGCACCCTCGGGAAAATCCATGCCGAGGAAAAAAATGTCACTCCACGCGGAATGCGTCAGGTCCATGCGCACCGGCGTTCGCTCGCGCAAAATCGGGTACGTGCCGTCCGCGCCCCGGCGAAGCAACTCGGGCCGGATGCGCAGGGGCTGGTCGCCGGTGTGACCGGTGCGGAACATCCATTGGTTCCCGCGCACGGAACGGACCGAGCGCCGCACTTGATCCGCGAGCGTCTGGAACCCGAGCCGGTGATACGCCGCCGCCAGCGCCGAGCAAACGCCGTCGCTTGGCCCCTCGCGTTGCTGAACGGCGAGGAACGAGTCCGCCGCCTCCTCAAAACGCCGTTGCAGCAGATGCTCATAACCGTGAAAGGGTATCAGGCTGGCCCTCCCGGTTCCTTCAGCGGCGAGTTTGTCCGGCAAGTGGAACCGGTAAATCGAGTGCAGAAAAAATAGCGCGCGAACCCGCTCGTAAAGGTTTTCGTTGCGACGGCGAAACGCGTCGAGCTCAGCCGCCGCCGCCAGCAAGTCGCTGGCGGACGCCGCCCGGAAAATTGCGTCCAATGATTGGTTTCGTTCCGCCGGGTCCGAGGCCGTGATGATGCGCGTCAAGCTTTGCATGCCGTTTGACAGTACGTTAACCCGCGAAAGGTCACAAAGTGCCCGCCGAAGGTCAATCCCGCGCGTTTTGCAAACAGGCGCCGGCCCGGCGATGAATTAACTCCCCGGGGCTTTTCGCGTGACCGGCACACTCGCTGCTGGCAAAAGTTCCCTATGGCTAAATTAACCGCTGTTGAGATCAAGGAGGCCCTGCATGGAGTTCCGCAGTGGTCCAAAAAAGGCAAAACCATTGTCCGCAATTTCGAGTTTAAAGATTTTGCGGGATCCATGAGGTTCGTCAACGCGGTGGCCAAGGTCGCCGAAAAAATGGAGCACCACCCGGACATCGAGATCCATTGGAACCAGGTTGTGCTCTCGCTCACCACGCACGACCAGGGCGGACTGACCACGAGCGATTTCGCGCTGGCACAAAAGATTGACCCGCTCGCGACGAGGAATTGACCGGTGGTTTTCCCAGCCATTCCGGCAATCAGACTGGACGGATTTCGCCATTAAGGTTGAAGTCCTTCCCGCTTGAGCACCGCCGCCGCCAAAGCCTTCTTCAAACTGAAATTCGGCCATCCGCCCGCGCACATCGTCTCCGCGCCGGGCCGTGTCGAGTTGCTCGGCAACCACACGGATTACAATGAGGGCCTGGTGATGGCCGCCTCGGTGGACAAGCACGTCTTCCTTGCCGTCTCGCCGCGCACGGACGGCAAAATCGAGCTGCACTCCTCCGCCTTTCCCAAGCCCGAGGTTTTTTGGATCAGCGAGTTGAAGCCGAATCCCGGGGCTCCGTGGGCAAATTACGTGAAAGGCGTGCTCGTGCAATTGCGCAAACGGGGCGCCCACTGGAGTGGTTTTAGCGCGGCCATCCACAGCACCATTCCGATGGGCGCGGGCATGAGCAGTTCCGCCGCGCTGGAAATCGCCACCGCGCTGGCAGTCCGGCAGATGTTCCCTTTTCGCATTACCGAGTTGGGTGTCACCATCCCGCCCCGCCGGGATGTGCGCGGGAAGCTGCCGCCACTCGATCAGCGCGAGCGCATGCCGTTGGCGCGAATGTGTCACGCGGCTGAAAGACAGTTCGTTGGCGTGAATTGCGGCCTGCTCGACCAAATCTCGTCGCTGCACGGCAAGGCCTGGCAAGTGATGAACATCGATTGCCGCTTCAACTCAGTGGAGCTGCTACCATTGGTTGGCGAGGCCCTGGTGATTTGCGATTCCGGCGTGCGCCATCAATTGGCCGATGGAGACTACAACCTGCTCCGCCAGCATTGCGAGGAGGCGGCGCGCAAATTGAAGGCAAAAAATCTCAGGTCCATCGAGTTGAGGCATTTGAAAGCCTCGCGCGCGCTTCTGACCGAGCGTGAATATGAGTGCGCCTTTCACGTGGTCTCAGAGATCCAGCGAGTGGCCTTTGCCGAGCGGGCGTTGCGCGAGGACGATCATTACCAGTTTGGCCAATACATGTGGCTCAGCCATGAAAGCTCGCGTGACTCGCTGCGCAACAGTTGCCCGGAACTGGACACCCTCGTCGCCCTGGCGCGCGAGCATCCCGCTTGCCTCGGGGCGCGGCTCACGGGCGGCGGTTTTGGAGGCGCCACGATCAATCTGGTGCGCTATCACGAGGTGGAGCAATTCATGGAACACATGGCCACGAAACATTTGGAGCGCACCGGCAAACCCCTGACGCCAATGGTCTGCCAAATCGTGGATGGGGCGAAATAGGGACCCTGATTTTCTCCACCCTCACGCCATCGTCGATGGACTCGCTGCATTACTCGATTTTGTTTTTCACCGCGCTGGTCGCGGGCTTTGTGGACGCCATCGCCGGCGGCGGCGGGTTGATCACCGTTCCGGTGTTGTTAAGCATCGGACTCCCCCCGACCGAGGCCCTCGGCACAAACAAGCTGCAAGCCACTTTCGGGTCGGGCAGCGCAACATGGCACTTCTCACGGGCGGGCTTGATCCACTTGGACGAGTGCTGGCTGGGAATCATGTGGACCGCGTTTGGCGCCACGGGCGGAACGCTGGCCGCGCAGGTGGTTCATGAGACCCTGCTCAAGAAAACCATCCCGTTCGTGCTGGTGGCGGTCGCGCTATACACGCTGTTCAAGCCGACGCTCGGCGCGGCGGACATTCATCCACGCATGCCAGCGCGCCGGTTCTACCTCCTCGCGGGGCTGGGCATTGGCTTTTACGACGGGTTTATCGGACCGGGCACCGGCTCGTTCTGGGCGATGGCGTTCATGCTCGGCTTGGGCTTCAATCTCACCAAAGCCACCGCGCACACCAAGGCAATGAACTTCACGAGCAATGTGATTTCACTGATCGTCTTTCTGGTGGGGCACAACGTCCACTTTAAGGCGGGCCTCCTGATGGGTATGGGACAATGGCTGGGCGCCCGGCTCGGCTCGGGAATGGTCATCAAGCGCGGCATCGGGCTGGTCCGGCCGCTCTTCATCACCATGGTGCTTGCGGTGACCGCCAAACTGATTTACGACAACTACTTCAGGCATTGATTACTCAGACGCCCCGCACCGCCGCGATAAAATCCCGCACTTTATTCGCATCCTTCTTGCCGGGAGACAATTCCACGCCACTGGAGACGTCCAGCGCGAACGGCCGCACCTGCCGCGCTGCCTCGGCGGCGTTTTTTGGATTCAGCCCGCCGGCAAGAATCACCGGCCGGCCGAGGCCCACGGCGTCGCAGGCAAGATCCCAGTTAAACCTCGCTCCCGTGCCCCCAAGTTGGCCCGGCACATAACTGTCAAGCAGCCATGCGCTCGTGGTGTAAGACGGCAAAACCGCCAGCGAACTGCCATCGCGCACGCGTAATGCCTTGACCACTTTCAGCGGGGTCGCGAGCGCCACCTGGCGGCAGAATTCAGGCGTCTCGTCCCCGTGCAACTGGACCGTGTCCAAACCGGCTGTGGCCGCGCCCTGAATGATCTCAAGGCTGGCATTCACGAACACACCCACGCGCGCGACGAAGGGTGGCAGGGCGTGGATGATGCCCGCCGCAGTGTCCACGGAGAGGTTACGCGGGCTGCCCTCGTAAAACATAAACCCGAGCGCGTCGGCTCCGGCCTCGACGGCCTTCAACGCGTCCGCCTCGCTGGTGATACCGCATATCTTGACTCGCACTCGCGACATACGCTGAGGAGGACTTAACGCTATCCGGCTCAGGGTGCAAGGGCCGCGCTGGTGATCATTGCTTGCTGGCCTGCAATTTGTCGGTCTGCTCGATGCGAATGTCGCTCCAGTAGCCGTGCTCCCACGCCCAGTCGTTCGCCACGTTTTCAAGCCGCAACTCGACCTTCTTTCCGGCGAACTTCCCCAAATCAACCTCGACGCTCTTCCATCGCTCGCCCGCGTGATCCACTATTTTGGTGAGAAGCGTTTGCCCGTTCACCAGCACGTGCAATTCCCAATCCCCGCGATCATGGGACGCCACATTGAAACGCAACACGCTGCGCCAGCCGGCTGGCAGTTCGATGGTGCGCGCCAATGAGGCCGCCAAGTCACGGCTGAAGGGATGGGTCATCAGCACGTTGTTCCGCCCATGAAACTCCACCAATTTCGCGGGCGCGCCATCGTCGGCCCCGCTATTCACCCTCCAGGCTGGATTCCAGAGGGCGACTGACTCGCCGTCGCCCCGGACGATCTCGGCGCGCGGCTTCTCATCGCCGATCAACTCTTTGCGGCGCTCGGGAGTGAGCGGCTTTTTGTCCTGCGGCGGATTCAAAATGTACCAAATCAAATTGCGGAAATCGGCCTCCGGCATCTGCTCCAGCCCCTCCGGCATCACGGAAAGATCACTCACGCGGCGGGAAGCGATTTCCGATTTAGCGACGATCTCCTCGCGCGGCCCGGCAGAGAGCAGTCGCACGCGCGTGTCCGTATCCTCCACCAATCGTCCGCTCACGGTGCGACCGTCCTTGGTCTCGACCTCCACATTCTCGTAACCCTTTCCAATAACCTCGTTGGGATGGATCACATTGTGCAACAAAGCGTCCAGCGTTGAACGCCCGACCCCTGTGAGGTCCGGCCCGACCTCCGCGCCCTCCCCGTAAAATTTGTGGCAAACCAGGCACGTCTTGCGCGCCAGTTCGCGGCCAGCGGCCAGGTCCGGTTCAGCAGCAAGGACGACCTTTTTCTTTTCGGCGATCAATTTGAGCTTGTCCGCGTCCGGCTCACGATATTTGCCGATGACCCGCGCCGCGTTCGCCCGCAACTGCTCGCTTCGGCTGTTCACCAGCGAGCGGATCGCGCTGGCGGGAACATCACCGACCAAAATACTCTTGTTTTCCATCGCCCCGAGAAACTCATTCGCCCAGCGGGGGCGTGAAACCAGCGTGTCAGCGGCGGCGCGGCGCGCCGTGGTGGAGAAATTCACCCATCCAGCCACCAGCGCGGATCCCACATTATCCCCGCCGATCTCGCTTAACCCAAGGATCGACTCAACCAGCAACGCGTCCGGTTGTTTGCCGATCACCAGCCCAAGCAAGGCATCGCGCGCCGCGTCATTTTTCAATTGGCGCAGAGACTGCACCGCTTTCAAGCGTTCCTCCATCGGCATATTGCCGTCAACGGCCAGTTTGAGCGTGCGCTGGATTGCCTCGGCGTCGCCCCAAAGGGTGCCGAGTTGCCGGCCACGGGCGCGCAATTCCTCGCTCGGGCTGGCCTCAATCTTCGCCAACACTGGCGCGGTGGGAATGGCCGGCATAATGGCCTTGCCCTTTTGCCCCTCGAGCAAACCGTCGATGGCGGCGATGGCGAGCACGGCATTGCGCTCCGTAACCGCCGCGATGAATTGCACCGCTTGATCCAGCGCGCCGGGCCGGCGCAAATCACAGATGCGCCGCATCGCCTTGCGCGCGATTTGCCCGGCCAACGGCATGTATTTGACGCCCTCGCTTTGCAACCATTCAAGAAACGGCTCGGGATTGCGCGCGATCCGGGGCTCGGATGCCTGCCAGATCATAAACGGGATCAACGGGTCCTGCGCATCAGCCGACGATGCCACCAAAGCAGCCAGCAACGGGCCGGTGTTCACGTTGGCAATTTGAATCGGTATGCCCGTGTTGACCGTCAGCGAGCCGGAGATGAATTGCCGCGCCGCCACAGCGACCGAGTATCGCACGGTTGGATCGGAATCCCGGGCGAGGGCAAACATGCGGTCGCGAATGGCCTCGGAAGCCATGCGGCGCTCACCAGTCAGGCGCGCGGCCCACGCGCGCAAGGAAGGCTCCTTGTCACGAGCCGCGGCATCGATGACGGACTCGTCCAACTGCCCGGCCCCATGCAACGCCCAGAGCGCGCCGAGCCGCGCATCCAAGTTGGTGGACTCGTTAAACATCTTTTCAAGCAATGGCTTGGCGGTCGGGTCACTTCGCTCATTCAACAAGCGCTTGGCCATCCGGCGTTGCCACACGTTGTCATCGGCTAGCATTCCCACCAGCGCCCCGGTCGAAAGCTTGGCCAGGTTCATGTCCGCCGACGGGCGGGAGGGCACCTTTTTGCCCGGCTCGTTCCCGGTGTAAACGACACGCCAAATGCGACCGTACTCGCGGTCAACACCCTCCGGGTCCGCGTTGGCATTTTGGTAGCATGGATACTTGTCGTACCAGTCCATGATCCAAAGCGCGCCATCCGGGCCGGTCTGAGTGCTCACGGGCCGAAACCAGCCATCGGCGGTGGTCAGAAAATCCTTCTCCTCATGCGCCTTGAAACTTGAGCCATTCGGGGTGAGGTGATCGTGATTGATTGCGCTCTGATGGATGTTGCCCATCAACGCCTCACCCTGCCATTCCCTCGGATACTGGTTGCCTTGATAAATATCCACACCCGCGTAAGCCGCCATAAAGTGTTTGTGATCCACAATCGATGGCAACAACTCGTAGGAATACGGATCAGCCGGCACTCCTCCTTGGCGGACATAAATGCCCCCCGGCGCCATGTGGAAGAAATGGTCGATCACGCACGCGCTCACGAACGCATTGCCGTATCGGTCAAAATCAACGCCCCACGGGTTGCTTGTCCCGTCGGCGAACACCTCGAACTCCTTCGTGCGCGGGTCGAAGCGGGCCACCGCCGCGTTCATTATCACCGCCGGAGCGCCGGAATCAGCCGGATTTTTCACTTTCGACTGCGTAAACACACCGTGGGTCAGGTAAAGCAAACCGTCCGGACCCCAAGTGAAGCTATTTAGCAACTCATGACGGTCCTCCAGGCCGAACCCAGTCATTACCACCTTTCGCTCGTCCGCCTTGTCGTCGCCATTCGTGTCCTTGAAAAAGAGCAGGTCCGGCGCTTGGCCCACATAAACGCCGCCGTTGCCGAGAATGATCGCCGTCGCCAGATTTAATCCATCCGTGAAAACGGTCACCTTGTCGGCGCGGCCATCGCCATCGGTGTCCTCCAAAATTTTCACCCGGTCACGCGGTTTCTCGCCCGGCTTGGCGCCAAGCGGATACTCGTACAGTTCGACCACCCAGAGCCGTCCGCGCTCGTCCCACGTCATGGCCACAGGATTCACCACCTCCGGCTCCGACGCGAACAGTCGCACCTCAAAACCAGGCGGAACTTTAAATTGTTTCCGCGACTCCTCGGGGTCCAACGCCGGAGTGGTGGCGGGCGCGTGCTGGCCGGTCAACTGGCGACCCGAGGACTTGTTCTTGTAAATCGGGAAATCATAGGTCTTGCCATTCGCCTCGGCGGCCTGTGCCAGAGGTGCGGCGGACAAGGCAAGCCCGGCGAAAAGCAAAGTCCATTGCGCGGGTTTCATAGATTGAGCGATTAAACGGAGAACCGCCGCGCGGGGTCAATGCGATTCGTGACGGACGACACCCCCTTCCGCTCCGTGCTCGCCGGACTGGCCAAAACCTGCTAATCTTCCTTAGTGATAATGGTTTGGGACCATTTGGAAAAAGCTCTCCAGGAAGCCCGCCTCTGGTTGCGGTCCAACTGGATTTTTGCCCTGCGCTGGCGGCAAAAAATCCGGCTGCGCGAGGAGACCTTCCATCTAATCCTGGCCGGGGTGATCGGCGTAATCGGCGGCTTGGTAAACCTCGTTTATTATGTGCTCGTCGAATCGATCTTGAACCAGGTCAAGCATTTCACCCTGGGCCAGGGACACGACCAGGTCGAGATCGCGGAACTGCTTGAGCCGTGGCTGCGGTTTGTTTTTCCCGCGCTGGGAAGCGTTGCCGCGGGTCTGGTCCTGCACTGGGGCGCGCAGCTCACCCGGGGAATCCAGGGAAATTCCAACTTGCTGGAGACGGTGGGAATCGGGGATGGCCGTTTGCGTTTCCGGCCCACTTTCATCAAATCGGTCTCGTCGCTCATTAGCATCAGCACCGGCGCCTCGATCGGACGCGAGGGGGCGATCACGCAACTCACCGCCATGCTCGCCTCGAAGCTGGGCCAGTGGCGCCAATGGCAGCCTTACCGGCTGCGACTGATGGCGGGCTGCGGCGCGGCGGCAGGACTCTCGGCGGCGTACAACGCGCCGATCACCGGGGCGGTTTTCGCGGCCTTGATTGTCCTCGGCTCCTTTTCGATGAACCTCTTCGTGCCGCTGATCTTCGCCTCCGTGGTGGCCACCATGATGTCCCGGACATTCTTTGGTATCGAGCCTTTCTACCACGCGCCAAACATCGAGTTTCAGCATCTTTCCCAACTGCCGTGGTTCCTCGTGCTGAGCGTGCTGTCCGGAATGTTAGGCGCGACGTTCCAAATCCTCATGGACCGGGGCCGGGATTACTTTCAAAAATCGAAGGTGCCAGAGCATTTACGCGTGGCATTGGGCGGCACCTTGATTGGCATCATAGCCATTGGCTTTCCCTTGGTGTGGGGAAACGGTTACGGTGCGGCGAACCGCATTTTGGTCGGCAACATGGTCTGGCACGCCGTTTTATTCCTGCTCGTTGCCAAGCTGTTCGCAACAGTCATTGCTGTCAGCTCCGGCACCGTCGGCGGCGTGATGACCCCCACCCTGCTCCTCGGGGCCGCCCTCGGCAGTTTGTTTGGCTCCGGGCTTCACGCAATGCACTGCGGTTTGGTGTTGCCCACCGCCGCCTTCGCGCTGGTGGGCATGGGCGGAACACTCGCCGCCACACTGCATTCGCCCCTGCTGGCGATGATTTTGGTGTTCGAGATTTCGATGAATTACTCGCTCATGCCCCCTTTGATGCTCGCCTGCGCGGTGGCCTCGGTGGTGGCGCGGCGCATCCATCCAGAATCAGTTTACGCGGAATCGATGCGTCTGCGCGAATTGGAGAGCGAGCGTGAAAGCGTCCGTCCCGGCTCGGCCACAGAATTGACCGTCGGAGACCTGATGCGCGAGCCGGTCCCCCCGATTCGGGAGTCAACGCCGTTGCCGGAAATAGGCGAGCGGTTCCTGACCAGCGCCTACAATTTTTTGCCGGTGACCTCCGAGCACGGCCAACTGGTGGGATTGGTGGCGCTTCACGATTTAAAGGGGCATTTGCACGGCGGTCCCGAGCTCAATCTCATCATTGCCATCGAGGTAATGCGCCCGCCGCCCGCGTGTCTCACACCAAATCAAAAACTGACGGACGCCCTGCCCGTCCTGCTCGCGAGCGAACAACGAAATGTCCCGGTGGTGGATAACCTGACGGAGCGGCGGCTCATTGGCGCAATACCCCGCGCGGAGGCATTGGGCCGGTTGTCCGAGGCCATCGCGCGCGGCGCGAGCGCGGTGGCGTCCACTTGATCAGATTCGCTCGAAGTAGCGCACGCGCTCCCAATCGGTCACCGCGTCGGCGAAGGACTGGATCTCCAGCCGCGCGTGATGGGTGTAGAACTCCACCACGCCCTCGCCCAAGGCATCGCGCGCGATTTCACTGCGCTGAAAAACATCCGCCGCGTCGCGCAGACTGCCCGGCAGGCGCGCCAAAGCGGGATCAACGTAAGCATTGCCTTTGTATTCGTTGCCACAGTCCAGGCCCTCCTTCACACCGGCCATGCCGGATGCGATCATGGCGGCTAACGCAAGGTAGGGGTTTGCATCCGCGCCGGGCATGCGATTCTCCAAACGGAATCCATTACCGTGCCCCACCACACGGAAGCCGACAGTGCGATTGTCCGTGGACCATGCCATGCGGGTCGGCGCCCAACTGCCCGGCTGGTAACGCTTGTAACTGTTGATTGTGGGCGCGAAGAACAGGCAGAACTCGGGCGAATATTTCAGCAAACCGCCCAGAAATTGCCGGAACAATTTCGAGCCGCCTTTCGTCTTCTCGTTCCAGAACAAGTTCTTGCCGCCCTTCCACAGACTCATGTGGATATGGCAACTGTTGCCCGCCTCGCCCGGCATGTATTTCGCCATGAAGGTGACCGCCTTGCCATGCTGATCCGCGATCTCCTTCACCCCTTGCTTGAAAACGGTGTGCATGTCCGCCATCGCGAGCGGCTCGTCATACGTGAAATTGATTTCGTGCTGCCCCTTGCTCCACTCGCCCTTGCTGCTCTCCACGGGCACGCGCGCCGCTGTCATGCCGTTGCGAATGGCGCGCATCAGCGGCTCATCGCGCGTCGGCTGCATGATGTGATAATCAATCCGATAATCGCTCGAGGGTTGCAGATCACGGAAACCGCTGGCGTTGGCCGAGTGATAAGTTTGGTTGAAGAGATAGAACTCCAGTTCCGTCGCGCAATAACAGGTGTAGCCTTGCTTGCCAATCAGGTCGAGTTGCCGGCGCAGCACCGAGCGCGGGGCCTCGGCCACATAGTCGTTGCCATGCTTGAAGTAGTCGCACACCACGAGCACAGCGCCGGGTTGCCACGGCAAAATGCGCAACGTTTCCAAGTCCGGGCGCATTTCAAAATCGCCAAAGCCCGCGTCCCAATTCGCGACCTTGAAGCCGTCGAGCGGGTCCATGTCTATGTTCACGGTAAGCAGGTAATTGCAGCCGTGCGTTCCTTGCCTCGCGACTGAACTCAGAAAATAATCCGCGCGGAAACGTTTGCCGACAAGGCGGCCAAACGGGTCGGGAAACGCGACAATGACCGTGTCGATAGAGCCTGCCTTTACTTGGGCTTTGAGTTCCGCGAGCGTCATATTGTGACGCAAGCTTTGCGAAACGGTGACAGAATGGCGAGCGGCAAGTTGCAGTGGCAAGCAAACCAATGACGTTGCCGTCTATTTCCAGATATTTTCCGCCGCCCGCAATCGATCCAGCAGCACGGCATCCGCCGGAGGAAATTGGTAACGGTCCAAATCATTTGGTCCCACCCAAGCCAAAGCGGCGCAACCAATGGGTTGCGGTTCCCCCGATGGCAACCGACACAGGAGAAATTTTAGGTGAACCGTCTTTTCGGGATAGTCGTGAGAAACCTCCTGGAACAGCGCGCCAACCTCCACGTCCACGCCGAGTTCCTCGAGTAGTTCGCGCCGGAGACATTCCTCAATCGACTCGCCCGGCTCGCGCTTGCCACCAGGGAATTCCCAAAGACCGGCGAGATGCGTCCCCGGTAGACGCCGGGTGATCAAAAGTCGTCCCTCGCGAAACACCAAACCCGCCGCGACCTCCACGGACTTGCGAGACGGTTGGCCCGAGGCTTGCATCTGTGTACCGGCGGCCACCTCGGCGAGGGGCGCCTGCCAAGCCCTTCAGCGGCCCACGCTCTTGTAGATGAAGCCCAATTCTTCCATCTGCTTCGGGTCGAACAGATTACGGCCGTCGAATAGAATCGGGTGGGTCATGCTCTTGCGCGCCCGTTCCAAATCGAGCTTGGTGAATTCCTGCCATTCCGTGGCCACGACCAGCGCGTCGCAGCCCTCAGCCACGGCGTTCATGTCCTCCACGTAGGTCACGTTGGGCAGCACCGCGCGCGCCTTCTCCATCGCTTGGGGCTCATACACCCGGAGGGCCGCGCCTTCCTTTAGCAACCGCTGGCCAAGGTCAATGGCGGGGGACATTCGAATGTCGTCTGTGTTTTGCTTGAAGTCCAGGACAAGCACTCCGATTTTCTTCTCGCGCAAGAACCAGAGCGAGTCCGTGATTTTCTTCAAGAAACGGTCCATCTGAGC
>CAZMLP010000489.1:0-11394 GCA_964566745.1 uncultured Verrucomicrobiota bacterium
CCAACCCGTTGCTCGACGGGGACAAACTGGTCTGTCTCGCGGGCGGCGAGAGCGGGCGCGTGGTGGCGCTGGACCAGGCGACCGGCAAGGAGCTTTGGCGCGCGGTCCCAGCCAAGGAGATTGGATATTGCCCGCCGGTGATTTACGATATCAATGGGCGGCGCCAATTGATCATCTGGCATCCCGGCGCGGTGGTGGGGCTTGATCCTGAGAACGGCCAAGTGTTGTGGACCAATGCTTGGGCAATCCGCTCGGAGCTGTCCGTCGCGATCCCGCGCCAGAGCGGCAACGATCTGTTCTTCACGGCATTTTACAACGGCTCCCAGTTGTTGCGTTTCTCGCCCGGCAAGGCGGAGCCCGATGTGGTCTGGCGCACGCAGAAGGCCAGCGAGAGGGACACCACGCACCTGAACAGCATCATCAGCACGCCATTCGTGGAGGATGGTTACGTGTATGGCGCATGCAGTTACGGGCAATTCCGCTGCCTCAACCTCGAGACTGGCGAACGCATCTGGGAAACTCTTGTTCCGACCGGCGGCCAGGAGGCGCGCTGGGCCACCACCTTCGTGACAAAGAATGGCCCGCGCTTTTTCTTGTTCAATGAGAAGGGCGACCTGCTCATCGCCAGGCTGTCATCAAAGGGCTATGAGGAAATCAGCCGCGCGCACATTCTTGATCCGCTCAATCCCGATCCGGGCCGGCTGGTGGTTTGGTCGCATCCGGCGTTTGCGAACCGCCGCCTTTTTGCCCGCAATGACAAGGAGCTTGTGTGCGTGGATTTGGCCGCGGGAAAATGAGAACGGTTGCGTGGCCGAAATGAAACTTGCTTGTCTCGCCGCTGGCTACACCGGCCCACCGATAGAGCCGCGATTACTCTATGGACGGGACGCGAATATTTTTCGTTTGGTTGTGGTCGGGTTGGCCGTCGCGACCGTAATATTTTTGTTTCTCGTGAATCGCCAAGCGCGAAAAGAATGGGAGCGCAGAGGAAACCGCCGCCGGAAGCCAAAGGACACGCCGGAAAGAAAATGACTTTCTGACCGGTCCCTCCGGGCGCGAGCGTGGCACACCACTACCACGCTCGCGCCCCGCGCCTCACTTCCCCATGGAAATCTCGATAACCTCGTCCTTCGGCCTCGCCTCGTCCTCCTCCTTGTCCACCGTCGGGACGGCTGGCGGCGGAACGAGCGGCGTGACATTGCGGCCGGTTTGCGGTTCCTCAGCCTTGTGGAACTTCACACTCACGATCTTGCTCACCCCGTGCTCCTGCATGGTGACGCCGTAGAGGACGTCCGCCATGCCGATCGTGCGCTTGTTGTGCGTGATGATGACGAATTGCGAGTGGGCCAGGAAACGTTGCAACACCCGGATAAAGCGGTTGATGTTGGACTCGTCGAGCGGCGCGTCCAACTCGTCCAGCACGCAGAACGGACTGGGCTTCACTTGATAAATCGAGAAGAGCAGCGCGACAGCCGTCATCGTCTGCTCGCCGCCGGACAGCAATGAAATGCTTTGCAACTGCTTGCCGGGCGGGCGCGCCATGATCTCGATGCCGCTCTCCAGCACATCGCCTTCCTCGACCAGCTGGAGGTCCGCCTTGCCGCCGCCAAAGATCTCCGAGAACATCGCGCGGAAGTTGTCGCGAATCTGGTTGAACGTGGCGACAAACATCTCGCGCGTCTGCGTGTTGATGCGGTTGATCACCTCGAGCAACTGCTCCTTGGCCTTGACGAGGTCGTCGTGCTGTTGGGTCAGAAACGTGTGCCGCTGCTCGGTCTCCTCGTATTCCTCAATGGCGACCAGGTTCACGGGTCCCATTTCGTCCAGCCGTTTTTGCAGCGCGAGCACCTGCTCCGCGATTGCCTGCCAGTCTGTCGAGCCACCCGTTGCGGCCATCTGTTCGGGGGTCAGCGTCTCGACCTGCGCCGGGCCCTCGCTGGCGATGGTGATGGTGATGCACTCGCTGCGAATGGTGGTGATGTCCACCTGGTACTTCTGCTGGATGCGATCCTTCAGGTTCTGGATCGACATCGCCTTCTGCGCCAGCTCGACCTCGTAGGCGCCGCGCTGTTGCTGGCGCTCCGTGAGCATCCGGCGGCCCTCGCGCAAACCTTCCTCCCGCCCGGACACGTCCTTCTCCACCGAGCTTTTTTGCGAAAGCAACTCGGCGGTCTCGATGCTCACCTGCTCGCGCTGGTGGCGCAACGCCTCGATTTGGCGGCCCGAGTCCTCGATTTCGGCGGTGGACTGGTCACGGCGCTGGATCACACTCTCGATCTCCGAGCGGCGTTGCGCGGCGAGTTGCGTGGTCTCACGAATGCGCTGCTCGAGCGGCGGCTTCTGCTTGCTGAGCGAGGCATGGACCTGCTCCTCCGTGGCGAGCGCGACCTTTGCCTCGGTAAGCGCGGCGTTCGCGGTGTCCCGCTGCTGGCGCAAGCCATCGAGTGCCGTGTTCAACTCCGTGACCTGCGTCTGCAAGGCCTGCTCGCGCCGCTCCAGCTCGGCGATCTGGTCCGCGATGGCGGCGCGCTTGCGCGAGCCTTCCTCCTCTTGCGCGGTAAGGCTGCGCACCTCGTGCGCGACAGTGTCCACTTTGACGCCGAGGATGCGCTGCGAATTCTTCAGCGCATTGAACTCTCCCTCGCGCGTCGCAATGGCGACCTCTTGCGCCCGCAACTCGGTCTGCGCCTGCTGCAAACCGGCTTGCAAGGCCGTCTGCTCGCTCTGCAACGCGCCCTTGCGGCGGCTCGCCTCGTCGCTCTTGGCGTGGAGGCTCGCGAGAATCCCCTTCAACTCGGCGATCTGGTTTTTGCGGCCAAGGATCGAGGATGGGCCTTTGCCCGAGCCGTTGCCGTTCAGATAACCGCCGGTGAAGACGCCATGCCGGTTCAGCAACTCGCCCGATTGCGTGACAAAATCAAACGCGCCACTGGTCTCGCGATGGGCCTTGGTCGCCGCCGCGAGGTCCGCGACAATCACCGTCTGGCCCAACAGCGCGTTCAGCAACGGTTGCACCGAGGCATCACCCTCGATAATCGAAAGCGCGGGCGTGCCTTGAAAGGCGGCGATGCGCTCCGCTTGGTCTGGCGCGAGCGCGGGCGCCTCGCCGGGCGTGGTGCGCAACGAGAGGGCAGCGATGCTGGCGCGGCCTTTCTTGCCCGCCTTCAAGTCCTCCAGAATCTGCGCGGCGGCCTCGGGTTGCTCGGTCAGCACCAGTTGCAAGTGCTGGCCCAAGGCGTTTTCCACCGCGACCACGAATTGGTCCGGCACGCGAATTTTGTCCGCGAGCGACCCAAGCACCGCCTGCGATTGCTTCAACGCCGCGAGCGCTCCGGCGCTAAAGCCTTCATGGGACTCGGCCAATTGCTCGAGGACATTCAGGCTGGAGCGCTTGCCGGCCTGCTCGCGCAGCAGCGCGTCAAGTTCCTGCCCGGCCTGATTCAACTCCTGCTGCAACTGCTTGAGGCGTTGCTGGCGTTCCTCCACCGTGCCGCGCTGGTTCTGCGCCGTTTGCTTCTCAGCCTCGACACTCGCGGCGAATTCCGTGAGGCGCGCTTCCAGCCGGCTCCGCTCCTCCTGCAATTGGATTTGCTCGGAGGAAAGTTTCTCCAGGCGCACTGTGTTGCCCTGCTTCTGCACGTCGAGGGCGTTGATGTCATTGCGGGCGCGGGTCAGTTGTTGCGCGGCGGTAAACGCGGCGGACTGCGCCTGGCGCAAGCTCTCCTGGCGCTGGGACAATTCGCGCTCGACGGTTTGCAACGCCTCGCGTTTGCCTGCCAGCGCCTGCCGTTGTTGCTCGAGGTTCGTCGTGACGGTGGCGATGCGCTCGTTCACCGCCGCCAATTCCTCCTGCGCAATCCGGCACCGCTCGTCCGCCTCGGTAATCTCGCTCAACGCGGTGGCATTTTGAGTCTCCAGCTCGTGCAGGCGTTGCTGGTTGAATTGAATGCGGTGCTCGTGCTTCTCGATCTGCCCCTTGAGCTCGACGCCGCGTTGTTGGGAAAGGCGCACCTGCTCCTCCAGCTCGGTCAGGCGCTCGCGCAATTGGGAAATTTCATTCTCCGAGCGGGCAACCGTTTCCGAGCCGAGCTCAATCTCGGTCTTCAACTTGTCCACCGCCGCCTGACGCTCGTTGGACTCCGCTTGCAGGACATCGAATTGGTGCCGCGCGAGCTGCGTGTCGAGATGCTGCAACTCGGTCTGGATCTGCTTGAACCGGCGCGCCTTGCCGGCCTGCCGTTGGAGCGAACCGATCTGCCGCTTCACCTCGCGGATCAAATCCGACACGCGCAAAAGGTTCTGGTCCGTGTATTCCAGTTTGCGCAGTGACTCCTTGCGCTGGGCCTTGAACTTGGTGATACCCGCCGCCTCCTCAAACACCATCCGGCGATCCTCGGGCTTGCTCGAAAGGATCTGGGTGATGTTGCCCTGGGCCATAATACTATAGCTCGTCCGGCCCACGCCGGTGCCCATGAACAATTGTTGGATGTCCTTGAGGCGGCAACTCGTCTTGTTAATGAAATACTCGCTGCCGCCATCCCGGAAGACCCGGCGCGTTACCGTCACCTCGTTGTAGGCCATTTCCACTCCGGCGGCTTTGAGATGCTCGCTATCCACGCCGTCAATGGTCAGGGACACCTCGGCCATGCTGAGCGGTTTGCGCCCGTCCGTGCCATTAAAGATCACGTCCGCCATCTCCCCGCCACGAAGGGCCTTGGCGGACTGCTCGCCGAGCACCCAGCGAATGGCATCAGCCACGTTGGACTTGCCACAACCATTCGGCCCGACGATGGCGGTGATGCCCGGCTGAAAGTTCAGCGCGGTCTTGTCCGCGAAGGATTTAAAGCCAAAAACCGTAAGATTTTTGAGGCGCATTGCGACTGTGAATAAAGCCTAAAACAGGGGTGGAGTAAAGTTTAAAACCACAAGGGAAAGGGGTGACTTATTCACAGGAGCACCAGTAATGGGCAAATTTCACTGTGTCAAAATGGCTCAAATGTGAATAACTTTGGTAATATTTAGCCAATAGCTAAATTTTGAAGACTAGATGATTACCGAATGGCGCAAACAGACGGAAGGGCTGGAAAATGGTTGGCGCTTGCCTTTTGATAGCATCATCATAGGTCTCGATGTCCGTGAAGTTGTTCGAATTTGCTTCAAGCGAGACCATCAGCGGCTTTTTTCGCGTGGCAGAACAAAAAGCAACCAAGATTTTGTCAAAAGCCATCGGTCGCGATGGCAGTCGGCTCATCGCGCTTCCGGTTGGTCCCCCTGCCCCGTTCCGCACGCTTTCCAGCCAACCAATTCATTGATTGAATCGATTCCGCCACGATGAAACCTGAACAATTTCTCGATCACCTTCAAGAGCACGCGGCATCCTTCGCGAAGGCCGTTGCCACGAACGAAGGGGAATGGATTATCAAAGGCTTCATCGACGTTTACCAGCGCGTCTATTCGATCTCGGTGGACACCAAGATTGTCTCCAAAGTCTTGGAGCTTCTTTTATTCCCAATGTTCGTCGAATTCGCCAAGAAACACGGATTGGAAATTGAGCTCTGCCAGCAACAGAATTCCTATCCCGACTTGACCTTCACCCACACTGGCTCTGGCAATCGGTTCGCCGTGGACATCAAGAGCTCGTACCGAGAAAATGTAACTAAGGTGAATGGAATGACGCTCGGCGCGTTTACTGGCTATTTCAGAAATCGCGACAGCAACAAGAACATCCTTTATCCGTATAGCCAGTATGCCGCCCACATCGTTTTGGGCGTCATCTATACCAAGTGCGACGACGTGGCAGACGAGCGGAATTACTTTTCACTCGATAACCTCGCCAAAATCCCATCCGTAATTAAAGACTTCGAGTTCTTCGCCCAACCGAAGTTTAAGATTGCGACCGCCGGCACCGGAAGTGGAAACACGAAGAACATCGGGGCGGCCAAGGAAATCGCCACGCTGATTAGCGGCTCCGGCCCTTTTGCTTCATTGGGCGAGGAGGTTTATGACGACTATTGGATGTTCTACCTTACGCGCGACATGGCCGAGGCTGTCGGTGTGAAGCGCCCATACAAGAATCTGAAGACCTACTTAGAATATAAGCAGCGCGGCACAGACACGCTAAAGGCCCATGCGAAAGAGATCGCCAGTCTCGCCGAAGACGAACCCGAAAACGAAGAGGCGGGATCATGAGCCGTCCGTCTTTGGTCCCCCCCCTGAAGTGTCAGGGGATAAAGACGAAGCTTGTTCCTGCGATTCAGAAGGTCGCGAACACGCGCGAATACTCACGATGGATTGAGCCGTTTTGCGGCTCCGGGGTCGTCGCACTTAACGTGCAGCCAAAGAAGGCCCTGCTTTGCGACACGAACCTCCACATTATCGGCCTCTATCAGCATATTCAGAGCGGGAGAATTACTGCGGGGACCGTTAAAGAATTTCTGACCAGCGAAGGCGAGAAGCTTAAAGCTCAGGGCGAGCCCTACTTCTACGAGGTGCGCACGCGGTTTAATGACAAGCCGACGCCCCTGGATTTTCTCTTCCTCAACCGGTCCTGTTTCAATGGAGTTGTCCGTTTCAATCGCAAAGGACAATTCAACGTGCCTTACTGCCACAAACCCGAGCGTTTCGCCCAGGCTTACGTCACGAAAATAACCAACCAAGTCCGACAGATTGCGCAAGTTTTGAGTGCTGTTGACTGGACTTTTGAAGTGCGTGACTTCCGCGAAACTCTTGCGCAGGCGGAAGCCGGGGACTTTGTTTATGCCGACCCGCCCTATGCCGGGCGTCATGTGGACTACTTCAACTCGTGGTCGGACACCGACGAAGCGGCGCTCGCCGCTTCTCTCGGTTCATTGCCGTGCGACTTCTTGGTTTCGACTTGGCATAGCAACGAATTCCGCAAGAATACCGCCATCGAACTTGTCTGGAACCGTGCCGATTTCCACATGCTAAAGCGCGAGCACTACTATCATGTTGGTTCGACAGCAGATTTGAGGCACCCGATGATTGAGGCGCTTATCTCTAATTTTCCAATGGTTGAAGAAGCGATAACGGCTCAACGCCTTGAACAGACCGCTTTATTTGCGCTCGAAGGCCATCCAACAAAATGAATTGAGAGACAGGGGTACGGCTGACCGGGCCCCTGGCGGCCAAGTAAAACCGACTTGTACATTCTTGCTGCCGTCCAAAATTTCGCGCCGTGCGAATTGGTTCGCGCCTATCTGTTCTGCTGCTACACAATTCCCACGTGAAATCCTGGTTCCCACTCTTCCCTTGGCTCATTGTCTTCGTTGGCCTGCTTGGTGCAGGAGAATCGTGTCTTGCCAAAGAGACGATTCTGGTTCCCATGCGCGACGGGGTGAAACTCGCAACGGACGTTCACAAACCGGACGGCCCCAACCCCGGTCCACTGCCGGTGATTCTGGGGCGCACGCCCTACAACAAGAACAGCCTGGATGGTCTCGGCGCCGAGGCGATGCGGCGCGGATATGTTCTGGTGGTGCAGGATTGCCGCGGACGCTTCGCCTCCGAGGGCGAGAACTTGCCGTTCAATCTCGACGGGCCGGACGGCTTCGACACGCTCGAATGGATTGCGAAACAGCCGTGGTGCAATGGAAGGATCGGCACGTGGGGCGGGTCGGCCGGGGCGATCACCCAGTTCCAAATGATCACGAGCGGCACTGACAAAGTCAGCGCCCAGCACCTGACCGTTGGCGCGCCCAACCTCTACGACGTGATCTACATTAATGGCGTGTTCCGCAAGGCGTTGATCGAGGACTGGCTGCGCGGCGCCCAATGGGGATCGAACGCCCTCCCGCGTTGGGTGGCGCATCCGCTCTACGACGAGTATTGGCGCGAGCGGGATGTGTCCCGGGATTACAGCCGGGCGAATGCCCCCGCGCTGCACATCGGCGGATATTGGGACATCTTCGCCCAGGGGACGATTGACGCGTTCGTCGGTTACCAGGAAAAAGGAGGGCCGAACGCGCGCGGGAAACAGCGGCTGGTGATGGGACCTTGGACGCACGGTGTGTTGCAAGAAAAAGCCGGCGAATTGACATTTCCCCACGCCAAAAGACCGCCGGGCGAGGTGGATGACGCCTGGAAATGGTTCGACCTCACCCTCAAGGGCGATCCGACGAGCCTCAACGCCGGTCCGGCGGTGACCTATTATGTGATCGGCGATACGAGCGATCCCAAGGCGCCCGGAAACGTTTGGCGCACGGCAGTCCAATGGCCGCCGGTGAAGGCCACACCCACTCCATATTACCTGCGGCATAACCGAAGCCTCGATCCCTCCAAACCCGGCGCGGATGATCCGCTTGGCTGGAGCTACGATCCGGCCGACCCAGCGCCCACCGTCGGCGGCATCCAACTAACCATTCCTGCGGGCCCGCTGGATCAAAAGAAAGTGGAGCAGAGACCCGATGTGCTGGTGTTCACGACCGCGCCGCTCGCCAGTCCTGTGGAGGTCACAGGACGGGTGCGCGCCCAAGTGTGGGTTTCGTGCGACACGCCGGACACAGATCTCATTGCGAAACTTTGCGATGTTTATCCCGATGGGCGCTCGTTCAACCTATGCGAGGGAGCAATTCGAGCGCGCTTTCGGGAAGGACGCGCCAAGGAAAAATTCTTGGAGCCGGGCAAGGTTTACCCGTTGGACATTGATTTGTGGTCCACCAGCGTGATCTTCAACACCGGGCACAGCATCCGGCTGCAAATCAGCTCGAGCAGCGCGCCAGGATACGATCCCAATCCGAACACCGGCGCGCCCTTCCGCGCCAACGCGGAAACCCGGAAAGCCAACATAAAACTCCACACGGACGCGCAACATCCCTCCCACGTCGTTCTGCCGGTTGTTTCCGCGACGCCGCCCTGAGTGACAACCGACCAAATTGTCAGGCGGCGGCACGTTTGCGGGGCCAGCTCGGCGAAGGTGTCGTCCGTCACGGAACCCGTTGCAATTTTCGGAGGGGCTTCTAGGCTCGCGGCATGGAACCGTTGTTGAAGTTGCTTCAAGAAAACGCCTCGCTGACGCCGGCCAAGCTGGCCGTGTTGTTGAACCAGTCCGAGGCCGCTGTGGCCGCCGCCATCAAGAATTACGAAAGCCAGGGCGTGTTGCTCGGATACCGCGCCATTGTGGACGAGGAAAAGCTCGGCTTGAGCGCGGTGCGGGCGGTGATCGAGGTGAAAATCACGCCCGAGCGGGAGGGCGGCTTCAACCGGCTGGCCGAGCGCATCGCGAAGCACAGCGAGGTGAAATCCTGCTACTTGATGAGCGGCGGTTATGACCTGATGGTGGTGGTCGAGGGAACGACGCTGCGAGAGGTGGCGACATTCGTCTCGGAAAAGCTGGCCACCATTCAAGGGGTGCTCTCCACCGCCACCCACTTCATGCTCAAACCGTACAAGGAGCAGGGAGTGTTGATGAACCGCGAGCGGGAGGACGAGCGCCTGGCGGTCGCGCCTTGATGGCGATGGCATTGCGGCCTGCCGGGCCGGGATTGCGCCAATTTTCGATGGCCTTTTTTCATCGTTTGGATCGCGACTTTTCCGAATCACGGGCTTGAGGCGGGAGGAATTACCGTCCCTGAGCGGCCATTCCCTGTGCGCAGGAAGACACGCTTGCGTTTTGTCCCCCAAACCAGGATTCTTCCCTTGCCCGCCCCAATCGGGCAGCCAATCTTATGCGGCATCACGCTACATCCTCTCGCACCGCTTATTCTGCTTCGCGCACCGGCGGTTTCACATTGATCGAGCTATTGGTGGTCATTGCGATCATCGCAATTCTGGCCGGCATGCTGTTGCCTGCTATGGCGAAGGCGAAGTCCAAGGCGCAAGGCATCAAATGCATGAACAACACCAAGCATGTGATGCTGGCTTGGCGCATGTACGCGGACGACAGTCACGACAAGGTTTGCCACGGTTTCGGGGATGCCTATGGCTGGGTGGCGGAAACCGTGCTCGACAATTCTGGCGCCCCAATCAATTGGGACATCACCCAATCGATAGCGGCTCCCAGGGCTCCGCTCTGGCCTTACTGCGGACAATCGGCGGGCATTTTCAAATGCCCGGCGGACCAATCGAGCGTCAAGCCCACCACCGGAATTTACAAAGGCCAAACCGTGCCTCGGGTTCGCAGCATTTCCATGAACTTGTGGAATGGAGGCAATGGATCCCTAACTGCAAAGTTGCCTAACGGGGATGGCAGCGATGGCGGATGGGGCCCGGCTTGGCGAGTGTATCATTCCCTTACGGATTACAACGATCCCGGCCCCGCGCAGACATGGGTGTTTTTGGACGAACGCGAGGACAGCATCAATGATGGATTCTGGATCACCAGCATGGATGGATACCCCTCTACTCCGGGCGCCCAGAAAATCGTCGATTATCCCGCATCCTACCACAACAACGCCGCCGGATTTGCCTTTGCAGACGGCCACTCCGAGATTCACAGGTGGCTGGATCCCCGGACGGTTCCCAAACTGAAAAAGAACGGGACGATTCCGTTGAATCAGCCATCGCCGAACAACAAGGACGTGACGTGGTTGCAGGAACGCTCCACACGAACGGTTAAATAAGACGTTACCCGCCAATTTGCCGGACCAACTCGGGAAAACGGCAACCGGCGCAGGTGGCGTCCGCGTGGTCACAGAAATCGCGGGTGATCTGGATCAGGCCTTGTTGAATCGCGGCGGTTTTCGGCAGTTTCGCGGTCACACCGCCTAAGAGACGATGCCGGGCTAATTTGAGCACCGCGTTGTCCTCGCCTGCTGGCCAGGAAAAATAGGCCCGTTCGACTCGTTGCCGGACAGCATCATTCTTCCCCGCCATCGCCCGTGACCAAAACCAGGGCAGCACCACGTTCACCGCCAAGTCCGTGACTCGTTGCACCCCGAGCAACGGTTGCGGCGCGGGCATGGGACGCGAACGAAAGGTCCAGTGGCTCGCCCAGAATTCGCCCGCTGGCATATTGAGCACCTTCAACAAAGTTTCCGCCTGCTCCTTTTCGCCTGCCGATTGATCCAGCCACCGTTCCAATTGATCCGGCAGATCGTCCCGTGCGATCCACGCGGCGGCGAGAGCCAGCCGGCGTTGAGGGTGATTGGCGGGCCGGATGCCATGCAATCGCCAGAGATTGCCGGGCAGCAAGGCGGCGGCGAGTTCCTCCCGCTCCCGCCACCAAATATCCCACAAAGCACGCCAATAATCGTTCGTTCCGGCGCTTCTTTCCCACTCGAAAGGCAACAGACCGCTAAGCCCCAGCAAACGGCTCTGCCAGCGCGCCAGCGGCTCTGGAGCGGCAGTCTCGTTTTCCAGCCGGGGAATCAATTCCGCGAGGCAGCGCATGGGCCAGGCGTTGTGCTTGTAACCGAGCGCGGCGAAAAGCCCCTCCCA
>CAZMLP010000490.1:0-7948 GCA_964566745.1 uncultured Verrucomicrobiota bacterium
GGGGCTGACCTGGGTGTTCATCCAAAGTTTCGTGCTGATGATCGGTGGGTTCATCGCGCCATGGGTTCGGAAAATCACCCCGCGCGCGGCGCTGCTCGGCACGCTCGCGGGCGTCTCGGTGACATTCATTTCGATGCGTCCGGCACTGGAGATGTTCATGACGCCCGTGATCGGCCTGACTTGTTTCACGGTGATCCTGCTAAGCTGGTTTGGCGGAGTGCGATACAATGGCATTCCCGCCGGATTGGTGGCGCTGGCGGTCGGCACGTTGATTGCGTGGGGGTCGAACTTGTTCGGCCTGAACTGGGGCGGCTTGAGCCTCAAAGGATTGACCGACGCGGTGACCAATTTCGGCTTTCACGTGCCGCTGCCCGCGGTTGGCCACGTTTTCTCGGGATTCCAGTTTCTCGGCATCCTCCTGATCACGGCGATTCCCTATGGCATCTACGATTTGGTGGAGGCCATCGACAATGTGGAAAGCGCGGCAGTGGCCGGGGACAGTTTTCCCACGACGCGCGTGCTCACCGCTGATGGTGTGGTGAGCCTGATCGGCTGTCTCGTCGGCAATCCATTTATTAACGCGGTTTACATCGGGCATCCCGGTTGGAAGGCGATGGGCGGGCGCATCGGTTACTCTGCCGCGACGGGCATCATGGTGGTGCTGCTCTGCTGGTTCGGGACCATTTCAGTGATGCTCGCGCTTGTTCCGAGCGTGGCGATTGTCCCCATTCTCCTCTACATCGCCATGCTGATTGGCTCGCAAGCCTTCCAAGAGACCCCGCACAGCCACGCGCCGGCCATCATCCTCTCCCTTGTGCCGCACCTGGCGAATTGGGCCATCACGCTCATCAATGGTGCGCTGGCGGCGGCGGGATCGGCGGTGGCGACCTTGAGCGCGGATCAGATGGCCGCCTTGGTCGCCAGATTGAAAAACGAGGGTGTGCTTTACAACGGACTGCAAGTATTGGGCGGCGGTTCAATTCTGGGCGGATTAGTGCTGGGGGCGGTCGCGGTTTACATCATCGAGCGGGAGTTCAAAAAGGCCGCCGGATTTGCCTTGGCAGGCGCGGCTCTGACCTTTTTTGGCTTCATGCACGGGGAGCGTATTGGCATTGGCGAGAGCCCGGTGGTGGCGGCCGGCTATTTCATCGTGTCCCTGCTTTTGTTCAGTTGCGCGCGATTTGCGGTGGTGGTCCCGAAGCCAGCGGAAACGCACGCGCATCATGCCTCTGAAAGCTTGTCGAACGGCGCCGCTCCGGCGACAACCTCCTGATGACAAACGATTCCGGGCGGGTCCTCAAGCTGGCGGACCTTCACCGAATTTCCGAATGGCAGCACCAACTGGCGTGGAAGCCTTTTCAGGACGGGGTTGAAGTGTTCCGCCTCTACGGGGATGGCGAGACAGGACCAACGGCCGCGCTGCTGCGCTTTCGGCCCGGTGGCCGGGTGCAACTGCACGAGCACACCGGCTTTGAGCATGTGCTTGTGCTTTCGGGCGGACAGGTGGATGAGAACAGTCGCGCCGTGGAGGGGGACCTTATCATCAATCCGCCGGGAACCTGTCACAGCATCTGGAGCGAGCACGGCTGTATCGTGCTCGCCATCTACGAAAAGCCGGTTAAATTTCTCAACCCGCCCGCCGCGTCATGAGGGAATCCCATTCACCTGTCCTGCTAGCCGTCAATGGCACGCTCATGCGCGGTCTCGAATTGAACCCCAACCTTTTGGCGGCCGGGGCCGAATTCGTGTGCGAGATGAAGACAGTCCCCTGTTACCGCCTATGGTCCATTGACGACCGTCACCCCGCGATGATCCGGGTCAAAACGGGAGGTGTGGCGGTGGATGTGGAGGTCTGGTCTGTTCCCCCGGCTGGACTTGCGTCGATTTTGCTAAAAGAACCACCTGGCTTGTGCATCGGCAAAGTGACGCTGGCGGACGGCCTGGAAACGCTGGGTGTTTTGGGTGAGCCGGCCTTGTGCGAGGGGAAGCGGGAGATCACAGAATTCGGCGGTTGGCGGGCGTACCGCGCGCGCGTTGGTTGAAAAATATCTCGCAAAATGCTGTCCGCGAAAAAGCGGCATGTCGCTTTCTCAATGACGGCTTTCCACAAAGGGCAGCGCCGCGCCCACCCAATAACGCGACTTAGGCGGAGGAATGTTCGAGTGACGGGGCAACGTTGTTGTCTTTGGCAGGCTTTTAGCTAAAGAGGTTTTGGGTCTGGCAAAATGTCGTTTAACTCGCGTCGAGACCGGCTTGACGCCAACAAAAGACAAGCCATGAAACAAAATCCGGTGTTATGCATGTTCGCTCTGCTTCTTGCGGTGCTGGTCACGCAACGCTCTGCGGGAAGCGCGCGACTTTTGGCGGCGGCGCCGCCCGCGCGCCCTCCCGGCATTGTCCAACCGTTGCGCCCGGGCCAACCAGGCCAATTACCGAACCCAAAAGCGCCCATCGTTACGCCAATGACCAATATGGCCGCTCCGATGACGAACTTCTCTCCTGGTTGGTGGACCAATACTCATAACCGCTGGTGGACCAATAGCGATCCGAATTGGTGGCGAAACCTTTCTCCCCAGCAATCCAACGTGCCTCCCATGTGGTGGACGAATGTGCCCTCGGGGTCCTGGACCAATGTGCCCGGAACGTGGTGGACTAACACGCCACCGCAATGGTGGACCAATGTGCCTCCGGGCGCTTGGACGAATAATGTGCCCCGTCACTGGTGGCGCACGAACGTCGGGCCGTACTGGACAAATTTCCCGCCACCGCGCATGGCGCCTCAGTGAGAGGCGAAGATTGGGGGCAGGCGGGACAATGTCCGGGCCTGTCCTCGTTGGCCAAGCCGCGCCTCACTCCAAATCGTAAATGGAATTGTCGGTGGTGAGGAAACCCGTGCCCGGAGCCACTTTTGCGGCACCGTCTTGATTCTCCACGAATCGGTTGCGCAGGGAATCGACGTGGCCGTCACAGAACGCCGCGTTGCTCCTGCCCAAGTGGCGAAACCCTTGAGTGCCTGACCACCGGCCGTTAAAAGTCGCGTCACCCGGATTTCGCCATGGCGCCCGCATGAATTTATTGGCGCCACTCGCATATTGGCCGTCACCGAAAATGACCGTGGCCACCGGCTGGCGCACAGCCGAGGCCTTGGCGGGCTCTGGTATCGCCTCGTCTTGCCCATGGCCAATGAAGCTCGTGTTGTAATTGTAGCCGGTATACGGGTCCACCAGCCAGTTGGCCGAGCCTTTGAAGGCCGGGCATTGCTGAATCTTGTCGATTCCCCCGCCCTGCCACAATAAACCGGGAATCACCGCGTTGGTGACTCCTCGCACGGTCGTCAAATCCCAGCCATAGGCATAACTCACGTCGTTCTCAAAAACGAAGTAATAGGCCGCCGGGTAAGCATCCGCCTCGTCCATGACGAAGCTGTTGGCCGCCATGGCCATCTGCCGGAGGTTGGACAAACAATTGACCCGTTGAGCGGCGGCTTTGGATTGGCTCAAGCTGGGCAGCAATAAACCCGCGAGGATGGCGATGATGGCCACCACGACCAGTAGCTCGATCAAGGTGAACGCCCGGAGCGGGTGCGAATCCGCCCCGGGCGTTTTCAATTGAGCTATGGGGGCCATGCAGGCAGTGCAGCCAGTGGAGGGAGACTTATGGATGACTCAATTTCAGCCGGTAGAACGCGCGTGATCCCGGCGCGGCGGCGTCATGCAAAGTGACCGCCAGCGTGCTTTGTTGCGTGACAGAATCCACAGTGGTCCACGTGGTGAAATCCGTGGTCCGCTCCAGCACATGCGTCCATCCCGGCAAAGGCGTGAATACAAAATCGAAACCATTGCCGCTGGGACGCACGGTCAATTGCGGCCCTTTCATTTGCGTGACGACGAAACCAGTCAGGTTCGTCAACCCCTGCACCACCACCGCTTTCCTGGTCGCGTCAAAAGTAAATGCCGGGTGCGACCAGCCGGCGCCAGTCTGCTGCAAAACGTCCAAGTCACCACCAGTCCCGGAATAGGAGGAACCGACTGCGAGGGCAAGATCGGCTTTGAGCGTGGAAACGGAAGTTCCCAAGATGGGCGAGGCGTCCAAGTGAACCGCGCTCAAGATCGCGGCTCCCGCCGTCGGGATTTGGATCTCGTCGGCCAAAGGCCCCGTGGCAATCCACGTTGGTTGATTGAGCGAGGCGAACTTCAGCGTCAACAGATTCTCAACGGGATTGCCCGGTTGCTGGAAGGTCAAGGACACGATCCCGTTGGTCAAATTCCCGGGCGAGATGGAAAGGCTCTCGCCGAGCACCGCCGGACGCACTGCCGAGATGGCGTCAATTTCACCGTCCACATAATCCGGCGAGACCCCCTCCACCTTTAGATAGCGAACCGAGGAAAAGCCCGAGGTCGCCAAGTCGAATCCAGCTCCGCCACCGGCCCCCGTGTAAAGGTCAATGGCGTCTGCCGCGGAGATGCCGCCTTTGCCAATGATGTCCGTCATGGCCGGATTCACCGGCTTCGTGAAATCCATCGGCTGCGCCGTCCAATTGGTATTTGCGCGATCCCACACATAGCCTTGCGTCGGGAAACCCGCGTCCCCATAAGGGCCGTTGTCGTAACGATACCAGGGCCACGTCTGCGGATTGCCGGCATCCTCGCCCGGTTTCCCTGTGAATCCAGGACTGACCGAAACCTTCGTTGGCTCGGAAAACACACCGCTGCCGAGCGTCACGGAGTTCATGTTGGCCTCGTCGTTCACCGCGTCATTGGAGGAGTAAAACGTGTTTCCAAACACCAGGAAATCGATGCCGTACGGATTGGCCGGGTCGTCGTGGACTGGTTGGTCAAACTCGACGATGATCTGGCTCTTGTCACTCATGGTGGTGATGAGTTTCCCCGATTGGGTCGCGTCCAAATTGTAAGCGGGCTCAACCAGCTTCACGCGGCGGGTTTTTGTGTTGCCCGAGAAGTTGCCGAATGGATCGTAGAAATCCGTCGAAGGCATGCCCAAGAGGCTTGCCGGATCGTCGTAAGGCGCCGCGCCAAAATTCCCCTGTGCTGTGACCACCGATGACGCGAAAGGACTGGCGAGGGCGGGCGCCGGCAACGAATTTGCCGGGGCATGCTTGTGGAGTCCCCACGCAATGCTTCCGGGCGCGTCAGGGTTCGGGAAGTCCAACCCGCCAGAGGAAATCGTCCAGCCGAGCCAGGAACCGTCCTTGAGGTTCTGGCTGTTCATCCCGAGATCAGCGTAATGCCACTGGCCGTCATTGCCGGAATACGGGGCGGTCGGATCGTCGGGCGTCCAATAAGCGGAGGTTCCCCGGTTGGGCTCGCTGTTGAAGCCGCCTGTGTTCCCTTGCTCATGCCACAATTCCCATCCGGGACCACTGCCGCCGCCCCAATACAAATCCACCGGATCAAGCGACTGAAAAGAGTCCGCCGTGCCGAAACTGGCAATGGCCAAGCCGCGCGTGAGCGACGGGGACGCGATGATGTTCGTGCCGTTGCGAATCCCCAGCACGCGGTTGTTGTCGAGATCGTACCCGAAACCGAGCAACAGCTTGCCGTAAGTATTGGTGGAATTGACCACTGCAAAGAGGCGCGGATCGGCGGCCACAATGGCGTTGAACATATCCTCGCCATTGGCCGCTCCGTTCCAGCGAAAGCCCCACACGAGCGACTTGTCGGCCACTATGCGTGGAACGGTGGTGTTGTTCCGGACTTCCGGCGACTGCCATTGAATCACGAAGGCGGCACGGTTGGTGCCGCTGCCAGCCCAAAACTGGATGTCGTCCAGCGAGACGGCATTGGCGGGCGTCACCCCAAAGGCGAGCCCAATTCCCAGGAGACTTGCTACTCTCATCGGTCGGATCTTTCTGTATGGATTGTGTCCCGCAACGGGCAAAGCCGCGCGGGACGAGTTAACAGCGAGACCAGACCGGGAAAGCTCCCATGAACCCCAGTTCAAAGAAAAAGCCTTCCTCGGCAAATCACGAAGGAAGGCGCAAAATCGTAAAATCCCGCGCGCTTTCTTTGCATCAGGCAAAGCAAAGCCCGCAGGCTGGCCTCATCCCTCTCTTAAGCGGAGAAGTTGGCCGCACCCTTGGGCGCGACCGGACGAGCGCGATCAAACTGATATCCTGACTTGGGGCCTCAAACCTCGCTCCCGCCTTCCCAACGCCCGCAGGCGCCAGTGGCCATGGGAGTCTGTAACCCGTCACAGTGGCGTCACCGTCCCCGATTTTCACGGGGTTCCCGAACTTTTGATCGCAATAACATTGGGCGAAGGATTCTCCCCTCGCCGATTTCAATGAACCAAGGACTTAAATACCTCTCCGCAAATCCGTTGCAAGTGTCTTTTGAATATTTTCTTTCGAGCGGGAATCCGGGCGGTTCCAGCCGCCGCGCAAACATTCCGCTGTGAGGCATCAACAGCCCGGAAACATTCGTCCAAGAATGGCGTGAGTGGCCGGCTCGCACGCCAGATGCAGCTCGATGGACGAGTGGCCTGCGCCTTTGCCGAAATCAACAGGCCTGACCCGGAGTCTGTTTCAGCGTCTCGCCGCCCATTGGAGGCTGTTTTTCAGGATGGTTTTATAGGCATCCAGTTGATGCGCCTTCCCGTCGTGGCCGAGAGTCACGCAGACGATGCGTGCCTTGGGATTCTGAACGATCCAAACGATGGGAAACACCTTGCCGGTGATCGGGCTTTTGGCGGTGGCCAAGACCGTGATCGGCGCGCCGTCGTCCTTGTGCTGGTAGTTGTACAGCTCGTCCGTGATGGCAAAGGTCGCCGGAACGCCTTTCATCACGGGATGATTCGGATCGGTTACCGTCACTTCGAACTCCTCGAACTTGTCGTGGCCGCGCGTGCCGCCGCCGATCAACTGCTTGTTGAACTCCGGCCAGTCGGCCCAATTGTACCAGCCGCCCGCATGACCAACGACCAGCCCCTTCCCCGCCTCCACAAAGGAGAAAACCGCCGCGCGCGCGTCCTGTGAAGTGGCCTTGTTATGCGTGAGATAAAGAACGTCGGCTTTCTTCAACCCTTCCACGAGGTTGTCGATGTTTTCCGTGTAAGTGGCATGATAGCCGTCGAAACCATTGATTGTGGCAACGTCCTCCCCGCCCCACCAGCGGCCAAAGTCGTGCGAGCTGCCGCCGCCTGTGATAACCACTTTGACGTCGCCTGCCTTGCCTCCCACTTCAAAGAGCGCGGGAGCAGGTGCCGCCGCGGCAGTTTTGCTGTCCTCGCCAATCTGCGCTGTGATGCCGATGAACACCGGAGCGACGATATTGTTGTAGCTCTCCAGCGTCAGCGACTCCACCACCGCGCGATTCTTCAGCGGCCGGCTGAACCAGCGCACTTGACGACCGTTCTGGCAAAGGTCTGGCACCTCCA
Organism: uncultured Verrucomicrobiota bacterium; assembly: GCA_964566745.1. GTDB lineage: Bacteria > Verrucomicrobiota > Verrucomicrobiia > Limisphaerales > CAZMLP01 > CAZMLP01. The sequence goes on from CAZMLP010000490.1 coordinate 7,396, forward strand.
CCGATCCGGGCACGTCGTTCTTGGCAATGTAGTCGGCGAACTCCACGCCGTTCTTCAGCACCATTTCCTCCGTGGCGCCGCCCGCGTAGTGGACCGTGATTTTGACGACTGGCAGGTCTTTGTTCCGCTCACCGTCGTATGGCCACGCCCAGCCGCCCACGCCGCCGAGGAAGTGCAACTTGTTCGCCGCCATGCCGACCTTGACCTCGACCTTTTGGGGGAAGGTGCGGGCCAGCCCGTTGCCGCCCTTGAGCACGATCACATTGTTGCCGGTCATGCTCTTTTGCGGGCTGATGATGTCAAACGGAATGTCGCCGACCTTGATTGTCCCGTACTTGCGGAACCGGAGCGATTCCTCGCGCGACTCCTCGCTGTTGAAAATGCCGCGCGAGGTGTTCGCGGTAAAGACGCCGCCCAGATCGATGATTCGGAACCGGTTCTCGTCCGCGCAGATGTAGGCAAGGACATCGCGGAGCCCCTCGCCGCCCAGCGCCTCAAAGCCCTCGGGCATCAAGGAGCGGCCAGTGGACCGGCGGCTCTTGATATTGTCCTT
>CAZMLP010000491.1:0-4457 GCA_964566745.1 uncultured Verrucomicrobiota bacterium
ATTCCACCGGAACCGGCCAAATCGGCGCCCTCACCTGTTCTGGCAAGCAAACCGGTCGCGCAGCCGCAATCTTCTGATCCGAAGTCAGAAGCTTCATCCTCTGCGACACCTGCCCCACCGGTGGCAAAACCGACGGTGACGCCGGAAGCAGCGGCCCCGATGGCCACTGTCAAGCCGCCCGAGGTGACTAAACCGGTTCCGCCCCCTCCTCTGGCAAATGGACTGGTGGAATCGGCCAAGGGGAATCCAAAGGGACCAGTCAATCCGCCATCGGCCTCCCAGTCCGCAGCCGCGATGGTTGGCAATTCGGGAATGCCTGCTTCAACAGCCGTAAAAGAGACCGTTCGCGCGACGAACGCGGCGCCCCCTCCCTCTTCCAAGACGAATTCACCCGCGTCACCTGTCATTGCCACCGTGGCTGCGAGTTCGACCGGCGTGTCACCGGGATTGCTGGTTGGCGGAATGGTTATTCTGGCGGCGGCGTGCGTTCTCGCTTACCTTATTTATCGGCCCAAGACGGCGACCGCCAAACCAAGCTTGATCTCTAAATCAATGGGTCCTCGCAAAAAGTGATGGCTCGTGGAATGCCGCCCATTCGCCCGGATTTCGATCCTCCATCCCGAATGCAAGACGTTGATTGTGAAAAGGTTAATATCGACAGATGCGTGTTCCCTAAAAGTCGCAAGGGTGTGCGTGCAAAAGCACACTTTCACTTGCGGTTGTCTCTGGCAGTATGAAGGTGGTTAACGGAATCCTCCTAGGTGTGTTGGTGCAGGGTGACAGCAGCAGCAAGAGCAACGGTAGTAGTGCGCCGTTGCTCTTTTTTTTTTGGGAAGGCCTCTACAAGATTCCAAAGAAGTCCCCATGTCCACCATGAGGCCGGAATCGGGAGTTCCCTTTTCCAAAGCCCCTTGGCGCGCTTCTTACCTGCGTCCGCCGACGGTCCTCAGAACGGCAATGGCCTCGTCAGCGCCAGGGGCATTTTTCTCGGACGCCGCCAGAACCTCCTGGCCGAACGTGTCTCTGACTTTCGCCAGTTCCTCCGCCTGTTGCGGCGGAAAGCTGGCGGACTTCGTCTGCAACACGACAAAATTGGTCGCAGCCACGGCATACTGATGCTTTTTCCAGGCGGCGAGGCAGTCCGTCCACAATTGTTTGATGTCGGCCGGCGCGGAATCAAAGGCGGAGCTTGAGATATCCTTGCCCGGCCCGCTTTTTGAGCAGGCGCAAAGCAGCGCCACCAAAACCAATGCGGTGATTTCCGCGAGACGTCGCGAGGAAAATCCAAGGCCACTTATTCTCATGCGTTTGAGCCGTCGTTCACCTGACGTTTAATTTGGAAGCCTTTCACCAACCTGCGCTAGTATGGGTCCAGCGCGCCAACGACACTGGCGGGAAGTTTCGTTCCCAAGCCAGTATAGGAATCGTCGTTGTTCCAGCGGTGGACCCAGTCCCTTTGGCCGCCAACGATCGCGGTTCGTTTCGCCGACTCGGCATGGCCATCTCCGCAAAGCAGGTTGCTGTTGTAGCTATGCCGGTTCGAAATCAACTGGGAGTAAACGCCCCCTCCATCGATGGTCGGGTCCAGATTGGCGCCATAATTGATGCTACCAGCCTTTTTAGGATCCCGAACATCCGCAAGAACAATAAAGGCCGAGGGGTTTTTGATCGCGGTGTCTTTGATGTACGTGTTCAACGCCCCATCCACATCCCCTCCCGCCCCCAGGCTGGTGTTGCCCACCGGGCCGTAGCCCCAATCATTCCAGCCATAGGAAAACCGGGTCGCGACACCGACCCCGAACGGATCCCGTTTCGCGCCGACTCCGGGCGGAACCGCTCCCAAAGTTTTGTTCACGTTGGTGTCCCAGGCGGCCTCGGGCAGCGCCGCCGGGCACCAAAACGATTTCTTGCTGTCCCCCATGTAAGCCAGCAGTCGCGTGGGCCAGACATAATAGGTGCCGTTCGCCTGCGACAGGCATCCAGGAAGATAATTGTAATCGGCAATATACAAATTGAGGGCGATGCCCATCTGCTTGAGATTATTGATGCAGGAGGCTTGCTTGCCTTTTGCCTTGGCTTTGGCCAGCGCGGGCAAAAGCATGCCTGCCAGAATCGCGATAATGGCGATCACCACCAGCAGTTCGATCAGGGTGAAGCCGGCCGGCAATCGCGCCGGTCGTTTGCGAGTCAAGAGTTTGCTCATATCACTAGTAATTCGGCTGATGGATTCGTCAGAAATATAACGGACAGTTGCTTTCAAAGCGAGCTTTTGCCTTTGCTTTTGTCTGTGCCCGCCACAGCATTTCCGGGAGTGACACCGCCAAAATATGATCCCATCGGGACACGCGCGTCCGGCGCGAGGGCGTTCCCGACACGCGTGGCGAAGGTCAAAATCGTGAAAATCGGCCGGTTCATCAAATCAAATAGCCGTTTGGCGGTCCGGGTTCGTGTCACAAAGCCACGCCGTTCCCGTTCTCAGCTAATTTAGGGCTTGTTCTCTGGTAACAAACGCGCCCGTCGCTGGCCATGCGAAAAACCCACCAGAACCTATCCGAAACCCACATCGTTGGCAAACGAACCCGCGAATGGATCGTTCGCGCCGTGAATTGTCCCGCCATGGGGGCGCATCACATTGCCCACGCCGGCGTTGCGGAGGCTGGTTCCCCTTACCGCATGGTTCGCACCCGGCCCAGCGGATCCTATCTGCTTGCCTGCTTTTCCGGCACAGGCCGCATCCTGCTGGACGGTCGTTGGCAATCCTGCGGCGCCGGAATGGCCTGTCTCGCTCCGCCCAACGTCCTGAACGCCTTTCACGCCGTGTCACGGCAAGTCTGGGGCTTTTGCTGGGTGCGCTACGCCGAGCCCACCCGCCAAAAGCCGCTCAGCACTGCCATCTCTCCCGTCATGGCCCGCTTCGATGCCCGCCCGTTGCGCGACGCGATCATGGGCCTCTACCACGAGTGTGAGCACAGCGCCGAGGCCAAGGCGGTGCATCACTGGGTGGAGTTGATCCAATGTTACGTGACGCGTTTCACCCAACCGTGGCATCTGGATGACCGTCTTTGGAAACTGTGGGATACCGTGAACCGCAACCTTCACGAGGAATGGACCCTGGAGAGGCTGGCGGGACTCTCGCACTACAGCGGGGAACATTTACGGAGGCTTTGCCGCCAGGAGCTCGGTCGCAGCCCGATGCAACACGTCACCTACCTTCGCATGCAAAAAGCCGCGGAGCTGCTCGAGTCCACGCCGGACAAAATCGAGGCCATCGCCACGCAAGTCGGCTATCATAATCCATTCGTCTTTTCCAATACCTTCAAGAAGTGGATCGGTTGGCGTCCTTCGGAGTACCGTAGCAAGCGATAGATTCTGCGGAACCCATGCTTGTGACAGAGCGTTCCGCTCCAACCCTTGTATCCCTTCTTTGGGATATTTCGTTCTGCGCAAATTTTTTTGTGACGAAACCATTCCGGCCCCGTCCAAATGACAGACCCGCAGCCTTCAGAGCCAAAATGAGATAAAATAGTGGCGTTTTGGAATGAAAACTGCTTATAAACAACGTTAACCAAATGACACCGACCATTCCAGCCTGCGTGGTTTGTCTTTCGCGGAAAAGAGGAGCCGCGCCGGACATGCAGGCCGGGAATGACAACCTAGCGGACAGGGGAGGCAAGCCGTGAGTCGTTTTAACAATTTGGAGTTTGGGCGCGAGCACGAGGGAGAGCTGCAAGGGCAAACCCGCCAGGAAACGGGCGCCCCGAAGGGACTCGCCAAAAATGAGGGATATTACCTCGGTGAAGCCAGGCACGCCTTTGAAAATGGCCAGTTCGAAAAAGCGTTGCGCTCCTATTCCAAAGTGCTGGAGTTCGATCCGGCCAACGCCGCCGCATGGGTTGGTCAAGTGCGAATGCTCATCGAACTGCAGGAGTATCAAGAAGCTAAAGTGTGGGCTGACAAGGCCTTGGAGCGATTCCAAAATTGCTCGGAATTGCTTGCCGCGAAGGCGGTCGCGTTGGCCCGGCTCGGGGATTTGAAGGCGGCCCAGACCTATTCTGACGCCGCCATGGAGGAGCGGGACGACACCCCCTATGTCTGGCTGGCGCGCGGGGATGTCCAGCTTGCCTGCTCGGAAAAGCGCGCTGATTTTTGCTTCGAAAAGGCGATTTCCATGACACCGCGCGACTGGTTCGTCCGGTGGCTCTCCGCGCGCATCTATCGTTACTACCAGAAATTTGCCTTGGGGCTGAAACTTTTGCAGGAGGCGCTTTCATTTAATGCCGCGCAAGGAGTGCTCTGGCTGGAACTCGGTCTTTGCCAGCAAGGATTGGGATTGCTGGGGTCCGCGCGAGATTCACTCATGCAGGCGCGAGAATTATGCATCGACGGCGCGCCTGTGGACGCCGCGCTCAAGGAGTTGTACCACACCGGCCTGTGGGACCGCCTCAAACGGAGGTGCC
>CAZMLP010000492.1:0-1626 GCA_964566745.1 uncultured Verrucomicrobiota bacterium
CCGAGCATGATCTCGGCATCCACCAAGTTCTTGGCGCAACCAAGCGAGATCAGGCCGACGCGCACGGGACGCTTTGCAGGCATACTTTTTTCCACAAGGGCGAAAAACTAAGCAACCCCTGTGCGCTAGGCAATAGCGGAAAGCCAGGAGCTTGTCTGGAGGGCGTGTTGCTCAAAGCGCTGTTTTTGGATCAATCGAGCCCGGCGCATCAATCCGTGATTCGGGCCCCTTTCATTTGCCGCTCGCGTTATTGGCTGTTGTGGTGTAACTAGTTGCGCGAATGACCGACCGCCGCGCGTTTTACGATCAGCGTGCCGCCCAGCGTCCCCGCGAAACGACACGCCATTACCCCGAGCTTTTACGGCGCTACTACGCCTTCCTGATTCCTCCCGGCCAGCGGGTGATCGAGTTCGGTTGCGGCTTGGGCGATCTGCTCGCAGCCGTCAAACCGTCCCGCGGCGTCGGCGTGGACTTTAGCTCGGCAACCGTTGAGCTCGGACGTTCCCGTCACCCCGGGTTGGAGTTTCACGCGGTCTCCGCCCTCGAGTTCGACTTGGAGGAGAAGTTTGATTACATCATTCTTTCCGACCTGGTGAACGACGTCCCGGACGTGCAGGACTTGCTGGTCCACGTCCGCAAGTTCGCCTTGCCGCACACACGGTTGGTCTTGAATTTCTTCAACAACGTCTGGCGGCCCATCCTTGCCGCCGCCGAGAGGATGGGCGCCAAGGCGCCGACGCAAATGCAGAACTGGCTGTCGGTGACCGACATGACCAACCTGTTGCATCTCGCCGGGTGGGAGGTGGTCAAGACGGACACGCGCATCCTCTGGCCGCAGAACTGGCCGTTGGTCGATCCGCTGCTGAATCGCTGGCTGGCGCCGCTCGTGCCGCCGCTCTGCCTTTCGATGATCCAAGTGGCGCGACCGCGCGCGAGCGTTCCGGCGGACAAACACTACTCCTGCTCGGTGGTGATTCCCGCGCGGAACGAGGCGGGTAACATCGAGGCGGCGGTGCAACGCACACCGGAGCTAGGCCTCGGCACGGAGATCATTTTCATCGAGGGTCACTCGAAGGACAACACTTGGGAAGAAATCCAGCGGGTGGCGGCCAAGTACCCGCAGCGCAAGATCAAGGTTCTGAAGCAAACCACCAAGGGAAAGGGGGGCGCGGTGCGCGAGGCCTTTGCGCAGGCCACCGGTGACATCCTCTTCATCCTGGACGCCGATCTCACCATGCCACCGGAGCAACTGCCCAAATTCTATGAGGCGATCCGCTCGGGCACGGCGGAGTTCGTGAACGGTGTGCGGCTGGTGTACCCAATGGAGGAGGATTCGATGCAGTTCGCGAACATGATCGCGAATCACTTCTTCGGCCTCGCCTTTAGCTGGCTGCTTGGCCAACGCCTCAAGGACACGCTCTGCGGAACGAAAGTGCTGTTTCGCGAAGATTACGAGGCGATCGCCCTCAATCGCGCCTATTTTGGCGATTTCGACCCGTTCGGCGACTTCGACTTGCTTTTCGGCGGCGCGAAACTCAACCGCCGGATCATTGACTTGCCCATTCGCTACAAGGCCCGCACCTACGGCGAAACCAACATCCACCGTTGGCGGCACGGCGTGCTCCT
>CAZMLP010000493.1:0-3294 GCA_964566745.1 uncultured Verrucomicrobiota bacterium
GGACAAACTCAAAGGCGAACAACATCGCCAGGGTGAACCAAAGCACCGTCCAAAGCATCGCCTCCCTGAACCGGATCACATGCGCTTTCCGGTGAAAAACACCAAGGTCGAGCGCGAGAAAAAACAAAATGGCGGCGATAAATCCGGTCCAGTGCCAGACCGTGATTTGATGAGTTGCCGCCAGCATGCGTTGAGAGTAGCACTCGAAATCGCCCGCGCCAGAACTTAGCCGGAAAAATCGCGTGGCGACCGGTCTTTTTCTCCGGTCGCCACGCAAATCAAAAAGGTCCGCGCCCGCCTTGCGGCGTCAAGCCTCCGCGTGAGCCGGCGCCTTTGCGGCGGTCTCCATCGTAACTTGCGAGCCGGTCTTCGGCCGCTCGCCCTTGTGCCACCATAGCACCAGCGCGCTGGCGATGTAGATGGAGGAATAGGTGCCCGTGATAACTCCCGTGAGGAACATGAAGGCGAAATCGTTGATGCCGCCGCCACCGAACAAGTAAAGCGAGAGGGTCGCCAGCAACACCGTGCCGGAGGTGATAATCGTGCGGCTTAGCGTCCGGTTCAACGCGTGATTCATCAGGTCACGGAACGACCCGCGCACACCGAGCTTCAGGTCCTCGCGGATACGGTCAAAGATGACGATGGTGTCGTTGATCGAGAAGCCGATGATGGTCAGGACCGCCGCCACTGTGGTGGCGTTCAATTGCCGGCCGGTGAGGAAAAAGCAACCGATGGTCATCAAGACATCGTGGACCACCGCGATGATCGCACCGACGGCGAAGGAGTACTCGTAGCGCATGGCCACGTAGATCAAAATGCCCAATAGCGACAACAGCGAGGCAATCACCGCCACCCGGACGATTTCATCCGCCACGGAGGCGCCGACCTTGCTCAACCCCACTGGTTGGAAATTTGCCTGCGGAAACTTCTGCTGCAATGCCTGCCGCACCTTGTCCGCGCTGCCAAACTCCGAGGTCACCTGCAAGGTTTCGCCGCCCCCAGCCAGATCTTTTTGATAGCCAATCTGCGACTCGCCCAATTTTGCCCCGGTGACCGTCTTGCGAACCTCCTCAATGTCCACGCGTTGCGTGAATTTGAACTTCTGCTGGTCGCCACCCGCGAAATCAACGCCCAGCGCGCCCTTGCCGCGATAAAAGCCGTAACCAATGCCAACCAGGATAATCGTCCAGGAAAGGATGAACGCCGGCTTGGCCAGCTTCATGAAGTCGATGTTGCTGCCCTTGATGATGTGGAGCATCGGCATCGACTTGAGCATGCCTTTGTCGAGGAGCCAGTCGAAGATGAGACGGGTGACCACCAGGGCGGTGAACAAACTCAACGCCACGCCGATGGCCAGTGCCACGCCAAAGCCTTTCACCGGGCCGCTGCCCATGAAAATCAAAATGACCGAGGAAATCAGGGTCGTTAAGTGCGAGTCCAAAATGGTGCCGAAAGCCTTGTCATAGCCGGCGACCAGCGCCCCGCGCATCGACTTGCCCGCCGCCAGCTCCTCGCGAATGCGCTCAAAAATCAGCACGTTGGCGTCCACCGCCATGCCGATCGTCAGCACAATGCCCGCGATGCCCGGCAGCGTCAGCACCGCGCCCACCGAGCACATGGTGCCCATCAGGATGATGATGTTGAACACCAGTGCGATGTCCGCCACAAACCCGGCGAAAAAGTAATAGACGATCATGAACAGCGCCACGGACGCCGTGCCGATGATCGCGGCGCGAATCCCGCTCTTGATCGAGTCCTGGCCGAGGCTCGGCTCGACCCTTTGCTCCTCGATCAGCTTCAACGGCGCCTCGAGCGGATTCTCCAGCACGTTCGCCAGCTCAAACGCCTCCTGCACACTGAACGAGCCGGTGATCTCGCCCCGACCGGTGGGAATCTCGCCGTTGATGCGCGGCGCGGAGTAAAGCTCGCCGTCCAGCACGATGGCCAGCAACCGCCCGGTGTTTTCGCGGGTGATCTTGGCAAAAGCCTCGGCGCCCTCGCTATCCAACTCGAACGAAATGCCGGGCTTCCCGGTAATCGGCTCCATGAAGACGCCCGCGCGCTTCACGTTCTTGCCGGTCAGCTTCTCGGCCTTCCGCTTGACCAGGTACGGGGAGTACTCCACGCGCCCGTCGGGGCGGGTCCGCTTTTCCTTCAGCACCTCGTAACCCGGCTCGGTGAGCCCTTGCTGGGTCAGGTTGTTGCTGTCCTCATGCACCATCCGGAACTCGAGGAAGGCCGGCTTGGAAATTGTGCTTTTCGCGGTGGTGTACTCGGCCTCGGAAAGGCCGGGCAACTGGATCAGGATGCGATTGTCGCCCACGGGTTGGAGGATCGGCTCTGCCACGCCAAAGCGGTCCACGCGTTTGCGCAACACCTCGACCGCCTGGCTCAACACGCGACTGCGGTCGTCCGTCGAGGCCACCTTGTTCGTGTCCGCCTTGTTCAACTCCAACTCAACGAGGAACGAGGTGCCGCCCTGCAAATCAAGACCCAGGCGGATCTTGCCGGCGGCCGATTTCTGCAACGCGTTCAGCACCGCCACATTCCCGCTTTTCTCGCCGCCAATTTTGACGCTCGGAAAGTACTGGAGCAACTCGTTTGTGCCCGCTGCCTTGATGATGTTCTGGTAGGTGCTGTCCGGGGCCTTGGCATCCAGGTCTCGCGCCTGCTTGACGATGGCAAAAAAGTTGGTGTCGGCCTTCTCCACCTTCGCCTGCATCTCGTCGATGAGATTGCGGTTAGTGGGCGGATTCATCTGGGAAATGGCCCAGAGGGTCACAAAAATAATGAAGGCTGCCTTCCAAAGACTGTTACGATTCATGGGAAAATGGGCTTAAGCTTGGGCTTCCGGCGCGTCGCCTGAGATTTCGGTGACGGCGCTTTTAAGGATTTCAAGTTTGGTGTCGGCCGAGCGGATGGAGACGGTCCGGTCGCTCACCGAAAGCACCACTCCGATGATGCCGCTGCTGGTCACAACCTTGTCCCCTTTCTTGACATTCTTGAGCAGCAACTCGTGCTCCTTGGCCTTTTTCTGCTGCGGCCGGATCATGACGACGTACATGACCACGATGAAAAATCCCATCGTGCCCAGCATCTGCAGCATCTGCGCCGTGGGGTTCTGCTGCTGCCCGTTGGCGGGCGGCATTCCCATCCCAAAAGACGCGATCAACGCGAAAAAGTTCATTGTTACGATAAAAACAGGTCGTCAAATCTATGGATGGAAGTCGGTTTGGCAAGAGATTTAGCAAGACAAATCATGTTCGGTGAAAACCGGCGGCAACCGCCAAAACC
>CAZMLP010000494.1:0-1570 GCA_964566745.1 uncultured Verrucomicrobiota bacterium
CATTCCTTAAGAAATCCGCCATCCTGACTCCACTCAATGCAACGCGGCGCGCCATCCCCCGATCCCGCTCCCGCGTCTCGCGCGGCCGCGTTCTACGTCACGGGTGGCACGTTGCGCGCCGACTCGCCTTCTTACGTGGAGCGTCACGCGGACAAGGATTTGCTCGAGGGGCTGCTCCGGGCCGAGTTCTGCTACGTGCTCACTTCCCGGCAGATGGGCAAGTCCTCCCTGATGGTGCGCACAGCGCAAAAATTACGGGCGCGCGGGGTGAACGTCTGTGTGCTCGATCTCACCGCCATTGGCCAGAATCTCACACCCGAGCAATGGTACGACGGGATGATTTTGCGCCTCGGCCGGCAACTGGACCTGGAGGACGAATTGGAGGAATTTTGGCGCGGGCACTCGCGACTGGGCCCCGTGCAGCGCTTGCTGGCGGCGATTCATGACGTGGCCCTGGCGCGACGCCCCGGCCCGCTGGTGATTTTCGTGGACGAGATCGACTCCGTCCGCAGTTTGAAATTCTCGACCGACGAGTTCTTTGCCGCGATTCGCGAATCCCACAATCGCCGGGCGCAGGACCCGGAACTGAACCGCCTGACGTTCTGCCTGCTGGGCGTGGCGACGCCGAGCGACCTCATTCGTGACACGCGGACGACTCCCTTCAACATCGGGCACCGTATCGAATTGACGGACTTCACCGCGGTGGAGGCGGCGCCCCTGGCGCGCGGCTTGCGCTATGGGATGGACGCCGTCGAGGACATGGAGGAAGCGGAGGCACGGGCCATGCTCGCGCGCATCCTTTATTGGACGGGCGGGCACCCTTATTTGACCCAGCGCTTGTGCCGCGCCGTGGCGGACCGGAATGACTCGGTGACTGACCGCGCGGAGAAGCTGCGCGACCCGCGCGCGGTGGATGAGTTGTGCGCCGAGCTGTTTCTTTGCCAGCGGGCGCAAGAAAAGGACGACAATCTGATCTTCGTGCGCGAGCGATTGTTGCGCAACGGCGAGCAGGACCTGGCGGCCCTGCTGGATCTTTACATGAAGATCCACGGCGGCGAGCGGGTGCCAGACGACGAGGGGAGCAAGCTCGTCAGCATTCTGCGGCTCTCTGGCATCGCGCGCGCGGGAAAATATCTGGAGGTGCGGAATCGAATTTACCGGCAAGTGTTTGACGGTCGCTGGGTGGAGTTAAACACGCCCGAGGCGGAGAAGCTGCGGCAACGCCGCGCCTTCCGGCGGGGCATGACGCGCGGCTTAATTTTCGCGTCCATATTCCTCACGTTGAGCGCGGGCGGCTCGTGGCTGGCCAAAAAACGCCTGGAGGTCCGGCATGCGCGGCGGGCGGTGCATCGATTGGGCGGGATTTACCACCGGCTGCGCACCTACCGGGACATGTGCAACATCACCCATGATTTCACGATGCAGGGCGCCAGCATGACCACTTCTGGCACCGCCACCATCGTCGTGCAAAAGCCGGACAAGCTTTACCTGCGCGTCTCGACCCATGCCGGGGTGGCGGAATTCAGCCTGCAATTCTATCAGGTCGGGCGCCGGATATGGATCTACTCGC
>CAZMLP010000495.1:0-11095 GCA_964566745.1 uncultured Verrucomicrobiota bacterium
CGGACCCCAAACCGACCACCAGCACGTTCGTGGAGTCCGGCTTCAGCAGCGGGCCCAAGTGGCCGGTCAGGACTTGCGTGACCATGTCCTGCTCGGTGCTGGCGTCCGCCTTGCCATTCACTTGCAGAATAAAATTGGTCACTCCGCCGACCATGTCCCGTGTGACAGAAACCGAGGATTGCGAACCATCCCGGTAATAGGCCATCGGGCGAACTTTCACCCAGGCTTGAAAATCCGAGTAGGGGACGTTGTCCATGTTTTGCCGCCACAAACCGTTGGTCAGCGCCCGTTGCCAAGTGCGGTCAAAGAACCCGCCAGTGACAAGTGCCAGCACCGCCACTCCGGCCAGCCCGGGGCCCAAGGGCAACCGCCCCGCGGAAAAGCGCGTGCGCCGCAAAACCAGCCACCCGAGCAAAAGATTGAGGCCAATCCCGATGCCAAACGTGCGGGCCAGACCGAGGTACGGCATGAACACCAGGCCGGTGAGGCCAGTGCCCAGCACCGTTCCCAGGGTGTTGACCGCGAACACCCTGCCGACCGAACGGCCGGTGCGCGTGACATCCTCCGTGGCGATGCGGCTGATCAGTGGAAGTGTCATCCCCAGGCACAAGGTCGGAGGAAACATGACCAGGAAACACACCAGAAATTGCAGAAAAGCGTATAAGGGATACACCGCGTCCCGGCGCGACAGGAAGCTTGCCATTTTGACGAACCAAAAGGGCAATCCCGCGTAAAAAAAGAGCGATATGAACAACACGATTCCGAGCGCGAGTTCCGCCCAGCCAAAGGCATCGAAGGTTCGCTTCAAACTCTTCCACCGGTAGATGATGGCCGAGCCCGCCGCGATGCCGCCAATGAATGTGATCAGCATCAGCGAGAAGGCATGCGTGCTCGACCCGAGCACCAAGGCCAGCATCCGCGTCCAGGCGACCTCATAAAGCATGGCGGCAAAGCCGGAAATGCCGATGGCAAGTGTCGCCAGCTTCAACTCCTCCGGGGAATATTTCTCCCCCGCATCGGCGGAATTGGCTGGCGCGGGATCGGCGTCCTCGCCCTCCTGCATGCGATTGCTCATATACAGGGTGGCGATGCCGGCCAGGAGATTCATCGCCGCCGCCGCCAGCACGGTTGATTCCAGCCCCACTGCGGGAATGAGCCAAAAATCACCGATGATGCACCCGGCGATCGCGCCCGCGCTGTTCACGCAGTACAGCGCCGCCACCTGCTCGCGCAGTTCGGCCAGGGAACGCGTGACATACCGGGTCAGGGCGGGAAACGTCGCGCCCATGAGGGCCGTGGGCAGGAGAATCGTCAACAGGCTGAAGAGAAACTTGACCCCGAGCAAAGCCGTGCCGCCCGGCTCCAAGTGTCGTGCCAGCCCGATAAAAACATCATGGCAGAGCGCGTAGTATTTGGGAAAGAGCAGCGCGTAAAGACCGATGCCAACCTCAAGGTACGCATACATCGCGAGCGGCCGGCGGGTGCGGTCCGCCATCGCCCCCAGCCAGGCATTGCCAAGCGCCAGGCCACCCATGAAGGCGATGAGGACGGCCACGATGGCGTGACTGGTGTGGCCCAGAAACAGCCCGAGGTAGCGGGTCCAGACAACCTGATAAATCAGACCGGCCGCTCCGGAGAAAAAAAAGCAGAGCGTGATAATGGCCGTGGCCATCCTCGATTGTGATTTCACGGGCGGAATCCTAGGGATTGCCAGAGAATTGACAAGCGGCGGAACACAAAACGATTCGCCGCCCGGTCAATGGAACCAGTCCTTGTAAATCTGGTAAACGCGCAATTCGCCGCCGTGAAAATAGTTGTTGGCCGGAAACGTGAACACTCGCTTTTCCCGGTCGTAAGTCAGCGTCGTGGATTTCTCCGGAGCGTTCGGGTCGTACGTTGCAAACACCAGCGCTTTCTCCGTGACCTGCACATCGTAAAGCAACACGGCGTGGTTGATGGACAGGTCGGGAAAGCGCACCAAATGCGCCACCACCGGCTTTCCAGCCCGGACTGCGGCCTCCATCCGGCGGGCCTCGGCCAGTTGATGGTCGCGGGTAAACGGAAAGACCATGCGCCAGTTGCCTCGCTGGAAATAGGAATGCCACGCGCCACCACACTCGTCCTTGAGGAGATTCTCCCTGGCTTGACTGAATTCCCGCAGGTTTGCGTAACCGGGAATCACGATCTTTTTTTCCGGCGGCAAAGCTTTTCGCGGACTGGAGCCTGCCACGCGCCGGATCAATTTGCGGTATTCCGTGTCCGGCGCGACGGGAAGCGCGGGGTCGAAACGCGCGTTTAGAAAAAACTGCTCCGCCGAGCGGGCCACGACGAAACAATGCAGCGCGTAGGCGGGCGGCGGCTCGCGTCGCGTCCCATGCCAGTTCCCTTTGTCGTCGAAGCGATATTCCCAGACCAACTCGTTGGGATAGGCAAAGCTGTCCTGGCTAAAATCGAACCTGCGCGCGGACGCGGACGACGGGTTGGTCGCGCACCCGCCCAGCAGCAAAACAAACGCGAGCGCCATCACCGCCCACCGGCGCATGCCCCGCTTGCCATTCGTTCGTTGGTTGATTCGAGTCAACATTCTCCTCGCCCGCCGCGCGATGTCCGGTTCAGATTTTCGCGGCGCGATTGGCGCGGGTTTTGTAACCGGCGGTCGGCCAACAAACAATGCTTTACGAAAAATGGCGTCAGGTCGTGCGGGCGCGGGCAAATGAGCTTGCCTTGGTGGACCCCGCAACCGGCCGGCGCTGGACCTTCGCGCAGTTGTCCGCCTGGGAGGAGGCGGGCGAATTGCCGGCCATCCCGTGGGCATGCCCGCAAGGAATCGTTCCCGAGTTCATCGTCACCGTCTTGCGCGCATGGCGCGTGGGGCGTGTGGTTTGCCCTTTGGAAGCCGGGCAGTCCACGCCAGTCTTGCCGCCTCCTCCACCCGGCTGCGTGCATTTGAAATCGACCTCGGCCACCACGGGAAACGCGCGGTGCGTCGCCTTCACCGCCGGCCAGCTTGCCGCCGACGCGGAAAATATTGTGGCGACCATGGGTTTGCGGAGCGACTCGCCAAATTTGGGGGTAATTTCACTGAGTCACTCCTACGGTTTTTCGAACCTCATTTTGCCACTCTTGCTGCACGGCATTCCGTTGCACCTCGCTGAGTCACCCTTGCCGGAGCCGATGCGGCAGGCGCTCAGCCAGTCGCGCCAGTGGACCGTGCCCGCCGTTCCCGCCTTGTGGCGAACATGGCACGAGGCCGGAATCTTATCACCTGCCATTCGCCTCGCCATTTCTGCCGGAGCCCCGTTGCCCTTGCCGTTGGAACAAAGTGTTTGGGATCAAAACAGCCTCAAGCTTCACAACTTTTACGGCGCCACCGAGTGCGGCGGCATTGCCTATGACAGAACGGGCATACCGCGAGCCGATGCCGCTGTCGTCGGCACCGCATTGGATGGCGTTCAATTGAGCATTGGACCGGAAGGTTGCCTCGAAGTGGCCGGGGCCGCCGTGGGCATGACCTATTGGCCGGAGCCGCGGGCAACACTTGCGGAACGGTGCTATCGCACCAGCGACCGGGTGGAACTACGCGACGGAACGGTGCGCCTGCTTGGACGCGCCTCGGACCAAATTAACGTCGCGGGACGCAAACTCGCGCCGGAGAGCGTGGAACAGGTATTGGCGGCGCACCCAAGTGTTGCCGAATGTCTCGTCTTCGGCGTGCCCGCAATGACGGCCGAGCGCACCGAAGTGATTGTCGCTTGTGTGGCAAACCGCCATCCGACACCGATTGAAGAACTGCGAAACTTCTTGCTGGCGCGGTTGCCCGCGTGGCAAACGCCGAAGGAATGGTGGCTGGTCGATTCTTTGGAAACCACGAGTCGCGGCAAGCTTTCCCGTGCCGCCTGGCGGGAACGCTATTTGGCGCGCCGCGAAAAATCCTAGCCGACTTTATATATCTCTCTATGCCTCCAAATTTGCGCGAGCCACTCTTTCTTTCATATTCCTCCGATGCCAGTTGAGCTGACAGAATCATTGTTGAGCAAGGCCGCCGGTTGGGACGTGATGAAATACGCGCGCGCCTACGTTGAGCAGCGACAGGTGCTCAGCTCCTTCTGGGAACCGCCCCTGCTGCGCGGCGTCGTGCAGGCTGGCGAGGCCTCGTTTCGCGCCTCCCTCGTCATCAAAAGCGGTGTGGACATCGAGAATCTCTGCAACTGCCGGGAGGCGCGCTCGTGGGGGAAGATTTGCGCGCACAGCGTCGCGGTGGGGCTCCATTGGCTCAGTGCCCAAAAGCCTGCGGCCGCCCCAGCCCCGACTCGCGGGGCGAGTGGCGCGCCCGCGACTTCAACCGCCTCGGCCCCCAAACCATCCCTGGGAAAACGGTCATCGCTCACGCGCGGAACCGACGGTGAACCCGCGGAGTTGTTCATCATTCTTCCGCCCAACTTCGACCAAGCCGCCGCGCGGGGCAAAGTCATGTTGGTCTTGGAGGCGAAATGGTCTGGCGGCCGTTCCCCGCTGAATGCCCTTCCGCGCGGGCGTGAGTTTTCGTTCTCCGCGCAAGACAACACACTCATCGACGCCGTGGAAAAACTCGCCAATGGCGAGACACCGGCGATCCTGCAAACCGAGGTAAAAGATTTCGCCTCGTTGCTTCCACTGTTGGTCGTGCATCCTCGTGTGACGCTGGGCAAAAGCGCGGAAGTGAGGATCAAAAAGGAACCATTTCCCCTGCCCTTGAGAGCTGTCCTGGAGAACAACGGCGACATCACCGTCGGGCTTCTGGAACCGCCGGGCGCGATGGTGATGGTGGGAGATTGGGCATGGCGAAACAACACTCTGCAACCGCTCGGCTTGCCAGCGGTGATGCGCGAGGCCTTGCGAGGAGTAACGCGAATCACCCGTCCGCACGTGCCCGTGTTTCTGAGCCAGCATTGGCCCGCGTTGCTCGCGTCCGGCGCGGTGTCCGCCAATTTCAAATTGGAGGATTTCACGCTGGAGCCCCAGGCGCCGCGCCTGCACTTGGAGTTGAAGGGCGGGCTGGCGTTGCTGACCGCCCTGCTTCAGTGCGCATACGGCCCCCGTATCATGACCGTCGGCGTCACCGACACGAACGAAGGCGTGTGGCTGCCGGATCCCAACAACCCCACGCGCTATTCGACGCGTGACCTTGACGCCGAGCGGGCCGCCCTGGCTCGTTTGCAACGCAGCGGATTTTCGCTGCCGGACGCCCAAGGTCGCTTGCAATTATCGGGGCAGGACGCCGTGCTCAATTTTCTGGCGCGGGATTATCCCAAGCTGACCCGCGAATGGACCGTCACGCTCGAGGAACAATTTCAGCGTCGTGCCATGGCAAACATCGAGCGCATCGAGCCGCAATTCCACATCGCCTCGTCCGGGGTGCAATGGTTCGATCTTGGCGTGGTTTTCAGTTCCAGCGGCGGCGAGCAGTTCGCGGCGACAGACATTCAACGCCTGCTCCGCTCCGGCCAGAGCCACACCCGGCTCAAAAATGGCAAACTGGCGGTGATCGACACCGGAGCCGTCGAGGAGTTGCAAGAGGTGCTGCTGGATTGCGCCCCGCAACAGCACGCGGGCGGCTATCGCATCAACAACACCCAGGCTGGATTTCTCGACGCCACCCTGCGCAAGCACGGCGACTGGCGCGTGAACGCGCCCGCCTCGTGGCGCGATCGCGCCTCCAAGCAAAGCGGCGAGGCCGTGCTCGAATGCCCGCCGCTCGGCGACCTGGACGCGGTCCTTCGCCCGTATCAGAAACAAGGCGTCGCCTGGCTCGCCTTTTTGCGGGAAAACAACTTTGGCGGTGTCCTCGCTGACGAGATGGGTCTCGGCAAGACACTGCAAACACTGGCGTTTCTTCGATTCATCCGGCAACGCAATCCGGCTTGCGGGCCAATGCTGATCGTGTGCCCGACCAGCCTCGTTTTCAACTGGCTCGCCGAGGCGCGCAAATTCACCCCGGAGTTGAATGTGCTCGCCTTGCACGGCGGGGACCGTCACTCCGCGTTCGAGCGGATCCCCGCCAGCGATTTGGTGGTGACCAGCTACGCGCTCATTCGCCGTGACGCCGACCGCCACCGCGAATTCGAGTTCGACACCGTCGTGCTCGATGAAGCGCAGCACATTAAAAATCGCCAGACGCAAAACGCGCAGGCGGTCAAGGCGGTGAGGTCGAAGCACCAATTCGTGCTCACGGGAACGCCGTTGGAGAACTCGGTGCTCGATCTCTGGTCGATCTTCGACTTTCTCATGCCCGGTTATTTGGGCGGCGCGAAGGATTTTCGGGAGCGATACGAGTTGCCTATCACAAAGGAAAAGAGCGTCGAGGCGCAGCAGCGGCTGGCGCGCCGTCTGCGCCCTTTTATGCTACGCCGGCTCAAGCGCGACGTGGCCGCCGATTTGCCCGCGAAGATCGAGCAGGTCTCGTTCTGCGAATTGACCTCCGACCAGCGCGGCATCTATCAACAAATTATCGAGGCGAGCCGCAACGAGGTGCTCGCTGCCGTTGGGGCGCAGGGTCTCGCCAAGAGCCGCATGGTGGTGCTGAATGCCCTGCTCCGCCTGCGCCAAGCCTGTTGCGACTTGCGGCTGTTGAATCTCGAAAAGGTCAATCCGGCCACAACTTCCGGGAAGCTCGACCTTTTCGGCGAGTTGTTGGAGGAAGTCATCGATGGCGGGCATCGTGCGCTCGTCTTCAGCCAGTTTGTCAGCATGTTGACCCTGCTCAAGGAGCGCCTCGCCGAGGAGGGCATCGAGTATTGTTATCTCGACGGCAGCACCACGGATCGCGCGGCGGTGGTGGAGAAGTTCCAGAGGCAAAACACCATCCCCGTCTTCCTAATCAGCCTGAAGGCGGGTGGCACCGGCTTGAACCTCACCGGCGCGGACACCGTGATTCATTTTGACCCGTGGTGGAACCCCGCCGTCGAGGACCAGGCGACGGATCGCGCGCATCGCATTGGTCAAACCAAAGTCGTGACCAGCTACAAGCTCATCACCCGCGACACGGTGGAGGAGAAAATCCTCCTGCTCCAAAACCGAAAGCGCGAGATCATTCGCGCCACCATCGGCGGCGAGGAGGAATTCGCCGCGGCGCTGAGCTGGGAGGAAATCCAGGAGTTGCTCGCATAAGGCGTCACTCAACTGGCGCTTGTTCTCCCCGTGCCTGAGTGCCAGATTGGCCACACATTGATGGACCGCTCGCCATGAATACTTCCTCCACACCTGAGACTTCCCGCTCCAAACCGATCCGTTGGTGGCCGGCCGTCTTGGTGCTCCTGGCCGCCTTATGTGTTATTGTCGGCATTCGCACGCGGGAGGCGTCGCCATTTCAGGAGAAAAACCTGCGCACGGCGGGAACGGTCGTCATTACCTTCGTCCTCCTTTTTATTTGGTGGCTGTTATTCTCGCGGGCTCGCAGGAGATTGCGCTTGGGTGCCGTCGCGGCCGTCATCGCGTTAATCGCCGGAATGGCAGGTGCGTTCCGAATTCGCGGCGTGAGTGGCGATTTGATTCCCATCCTCGAGCCGCGCTGGGCGAAACGAGAACTTCCTCAGGCCAAGTCCGCCCCGACCGTGGCCGCCTCTCCCGCCCCGAAGACCCCCGAACCTGCCGCAAGTGCCCGCGCAGATTTCCCCCAATTTCTTGGACCGCACCGGACCGCTGTCATCAATGGCGTCACTTTGGACGCGGATTGGGCCGCGCATCCACCGCAAATCGTCTGGCGGCAGAAGATCGGCGCCGGCTGGTCAGGATTTGTGATTGTTGGCAACCGCGCGATCACCCAAGAGCAACGCGGCGAAGAGGAATTGGTGACATGCTATGATCTCTCGACCGGCCAATTGCTTTGGTCCCACGCGGACGCCGCGCGTTACTTCACACCGATTGCCGGAGAGGGGCCGCGTGCCACCCCCACCGTGGTGAGCAACCGCGTCTTCACCCTCGGTTCGACGGGAATTCTGAACTGCCTTGATCTTGCCTCTGGAAAATCCCTCTGGACTCACAACATCACCACCGAGGCGGGCGCCAAAGTTCCCGATTGGGGCTATGCCGGATCACCTCTCATGCTCGACGGGAAGGTGATTGTTAGCGCGGGTGGCGAGCAGGGCAAATCGATGCTGGGCTATCGGGCGGATTCTGGCGAACTGGCGTGGTCCGCCGGGAACACCCAAGCAAGTTACGGCACACCGTTCGCCGCCACCCTTGCCGGCACGCGGCAAATCCTCATTTTCAACCAGCGTCGCGTCACCTCGCACGACGCGCAAAGCGGCGCGGTGCTCTGGGATTATCCATTCGGCGCCGGCATGCCCAACGTTTCTATTCCGGTCGTTATCGGGCCAGACGAGGTGGTTTTCTCCAGTGGCTATGGCGTGGGTTCCGAGTTGCTGCACATCCGCGGGCAGGCGGACGGAAAGCTCGCGGCGGAACGGGTCTGGGAATCAAAAAAGATGAAGGCCAAGTTCGCGAATCTCGTGGCACACGAGGGGTTTCTTTACGGGCTTGATGACGGCATCCTCGCCTGCGTGGATCTCAAGGACGGCTCGCAACGCTGGAAGGAGGGCCGATACGGTCACGGCCAGGGACTTTGGATCGGCGATCTCTATCTGCTCATGGCCGAGAATGGCGAATTAGTTCTGCTTCGTCCCACGCCGGACAAGCCAAACGAATTGCACCGTTTCCGGGTGTTTGACTCCAAGACGTGGAACCCGATCGCCATTTCCGGGGAATGGTTGCTCGTCCGCAATGACTTGGAAGCCGCATGTCTCAAGGTCGCGTTAAAGAAATGAGTCGCGCATGCCGCAAGCTTTTTACCCCCCCGGGAGGTTGCAAGGATGGGTGATTGGGCTGACGGAAGGGTCCGCACTGAATCACGGCAAAATGTCGCCGACGGCAGAGAATTGCCTCAAAAACCGTTAAAAATTACCCTTGCAAGTGACGGGCAGGAGCCTATCTTTCACGCCCGCCTGGGTTCCGCGCGTGCGGATACTCGTTTTAGGCTGAGAAACGACAGTTAAACGCAACAACCTAACCTTTAACCCTCCGTTGCCCCGCAACGCTTGGTTCGTTAGGCAATGGAGTCTTCATTGGCGCCTCCGCGCCGGTCAAGCCTCCCCGTAAATACCGCAGCTAGTACATTATGCTCACCATGGAAGAAGCCATGAAGCAAAGCCCCTTGCGCTTTGTTGCTGGCGAAATAGTGAAGGGCGTCATCATTGAGGCCCGCTCAAAGGAAGTGCTCGTTGACATTGGTTACAAGAGCGAGGGCGTGATCCCCGCGAACGAGTTCGAGGACATCAAGGCTTGCAAGGTCGGCGACGAGATCGACGTCTTGATCGAGCGCCTCGAGGACAAGGACGGCATGGTCGTCCTTTCCAAGGAAAAAGCCGAGTTTAAGAAGAATTGGGACAAGATCCTCTCCATCTGCAACGAGGGTGGAACGATCATGGGCAAGGTCAAATCCGCGGTCAAAGGCGGCTTGCTCGTCAACATCGGCGTCGAGGCCTTCCTCCTCGCCTCGCAGATCGACATCGTGCCGCCGAAGAATTTGGCGCTCTATGTCGGCAACAGCTACCAGTTCAAGGTCGTCAAGATCAACCAGGAGCGCCAGAACATCGTCCTGTCGCGCCGCGAGTTGATCGAGCAGGAGCGCAACGAGCGCCGGTCGCGCTTGTTGTCCGAGATGATGCCGGGCGACATCCGCAAGGGCACGGTCAAGAACATCACCGATTTCGGCGCGTTCATCGACCTTAACGGCCTGGACGGTTTGCTGCACATCACGGACATGAGCTGGGGCCGCATCGGCCACCCGTCCGAGATGCTCAAGGTGGGCCAGGAAATCGACGTCGTGGTGCTGGACATCAATCGCGAGAAGGAACGCGTCAGCCTGGGCCTCAAGCAGAAGCTGGCCAACCCGTGGGAGAACATCGAGGCGAAGTACCCCGTGGGCGTCAAGATCAAGGGCAAGGTCGTCAACCTCGTGCCGTACGGCGCGTTTGTGGAGATCGAGCCGGGCGTCGAGGGCCTGGTGCACGTCACCGAGTTGTCCTGGACCAAGCGCATTGCCAAGCCGTCCGACGTCCTCAAACAGGGCCAGGAGGTCGAGGCGGTGGTGCTCGGCATCAACCGTGAGGAGCAGAAAATTTCCTTGGGCATCCGCCAATTGGAGACCAACCCGTGGGATCGCGCGCTGGAGAAATATCCGGCTGGCACTCGTGTGAAGGGCAAGATTCGCAACCTCACCAGCTACGGCGCCTTCATCGAATTGGAAGAGGGTCTGGACGGCATGATCCACGTCTCGGACATCTCGTGGACTCGCAAGATCAACCATCCTTCCGAGGTGCTCAAGAAGGGCGACGAGGTCGAGGCGGTGGTGCTCGAAATCGACAAGGCCAACCAGCGCATCTCGGTCGGCGTCAAGCAACTCTCGATCGATCCGTGGACCGCGATCGACAAGTATTACAAGGTCGGCGACCTGGTCACCGGCAAGGTGACCAAGCTCGCGAGCTTCGGCGCGTTCATTGGTTTGCAGCATGACATCGACGGCCTCGTGCACATCTCGCAGGTGAGCGAGGAACGCGTGGACAAGATCAAGAACGTGCTCAAGGTCGGCCAGGAAGTGACCGCGCGCGTGATCAAGATCGACAAGGGCGACCGCCGTATTGGTCTCTCGATCAAGGCCGCGAACTACTCGCAGGAGCAGTTGAAGGCCGAGCAGGCGATGCTTGATGCCTTGAAGCCGGGCGAGGATTTGGTGGCTCTGCAGCACGCGTTCGACGCGGCCGACGAGGACCGCAAGGAAGATTAACGCGCACCCTTCGCGCCCCGGCTGGCGCGGTAAGGAATTTACGAGCGGGCGGACTTCGGTCCGCCCGTTTCGCTTTCTGGAAACGGTGACGGAACGACGGCCCGCGCGCCAGAGGACCGTTTTTGAGGTGGATTGACTGTTCCTGTCTGCCTGGATTCAAAGGAACTCCTCACTTTTTGCCACTCATTGGCTGCAAAAATGCCCCCCTCTCCTCGGTTGATTTGGCTTGGTGGCTTCCCGGAAAAAACTTGTCCAAAATTTGAGTTTCGTTGGAAG
>CAZMLP010000496.1:0-3574 GCA_964566745.1 uncultured Verrucomicrobiota bacterium
GGCAGGTTGGCTGCGCAAAATCTCTTTCACTCACCCCTGATCTTATC
Organism: uncultured Verrucomicrobiota bacterium; assembly: GCA_964566745.1. Lineage (GTDB taxonomy): Bacteria > Verrucomicrobiota > Verrucomicrobiia > Limisphaerales > CAZMLP01 > CAZMLP01. Next base: position 48 of record CAZMLP010000496.1, read on the forward strand.
AGGCGTGGCAAGAGTACCGTTGACTGTGTTGACTCTATTGGTTCAGGCAGAGGCTATTTTTCGCCGGAAATCGCTCGCCTTCAATTACCTCCAGAAATCTTCAGATTTTCGTCGGAATTCGTGAAAATGGGACAATTCTCCCGTGGCATGTTCGCGGGTGTAAGACCAGGGATTGCGCGCGGGGTGCGCGGGTGCACGCTTGGCAAGGTTGCCGTCAGACCAATCCCCTCTTCGCGGACCGGTTTTTTCCCGCCGAGGAATGAAATTTACGCGAGTTTGCGCCGGTCATCTCGCGTTTTTCGTCGAAATGAATTCCCGAAAGAATGTTGTTACTTTTTCGGATCGGCGCGGGTGTATCAGTGGAATGACGAGCGACAGCGAGAGTGATCTGAGCCTTTTGCGGCGGTACTCGAGAGAGCGTTCCGAGGCGGATTTTGCCGCCTTGGTGGGCCGGCACGTCAATCTGGTTTATTCCGTCGCGCTGCGCCAGACCCGCGACCCGCATCTGGCGGAGGAGGTGACGCAGGTGGTCTTTACCATTCTCGCGCGGAAGGCGGGCTCCCTGCGGGACAACATTGTCATTTCCGGCTGGCTATGCCGGGCCGCGCATTATGCGGCGGCCAACGCGATCATCGCGCAAACACGACGGCAATGGCGCGAACAGGAGGCTTCTCGTATGCAATCGCCGGGCAATGACGAAAGCGACGCGGGCCAATGGGCGCGCATTGAACCTTTTCTGGAGGCCGCCCTGGCCCAATTGGGAGAGAAGGACCACAACGCCGTGGTGTTGCGCTTCTTCGAGAAGCGCAGCTTCCGGGAGGTGAGCGAGGCGCTTGGCACATCGGAGGCCGGGGCGAAGATGCGCGTCACCCGCGCGCTGGAAAAGCTACGCACGTTTTTCGCCAAACGCGGGCTCGGCGTCTCCACGGCGGCGCTGGCTGGAATTCTTTCCGTCCATTCTGTGAAAGCGGCCCCATTTGGACTGGCGACCACTGTCGCAACCTTCGCCGTCCAACAAAAGGCGGCAACGGCCTCTTCTTTAACCCTGCTCGAAAACACCCTCAAACTTATGGCTTGGACCAAACTTAAAACCGCTGTGGTTGTCACGGCGGTTACTCTTCTCATCGCCAGCACCGCCACTTTGGGCATTCAGCACGCCAAAGCGAACGCGGGCATCTCGAATCCAGTCTTTGCGGGCTACGCCACGCCGGAGGCGTCCGTGCAATCCACGGTCTGGGGAGCGGGCACCGGCGAGGTGGAAAAATTCCAAGCCGGCTTTACCCGGGAGGAGATGGAGCGGTTCCGCGCCCAGATGGCGGGAAAACCGGAGGCGGAAGTCAGGCGCGGTGTCATGGCCTGGGCCAACGCGATGAAGGGATACAAAATCACCGGCAGGGATGTCATCTCCGAGAATGAAATCCACCTGCATATCCACGCCCCGCCTTCTGTGGACGCGCTGCGGACGGGAAAGGCCGTGATTGTGATGAGGAAAGTCGGCAACGAATGGAAAAAGGCCGGGGATGTGAATTAAGACAATGGTCGCTTCTTGGCAGGGACGGCCCGCTGGGCCGTCCGGCCAAACCAGAATGGGAGGAATTCGCCCGAGAAGTGACGATTATGTTCTTAACTCCGTCCCCGGACGCCGCAGCGCGGCGCTACCAAAAGAGGCCACAAAATAATTTCGGGCGCCATGCCATTGCAACCGATAGCGGAGATCCTCGCCGAAAATTTCAGACCGACTTACAGAAAGCCATGAATTCAAAACGCGCTTTTACCCTGATCGAGTTGCTGGTGGTCATTGCCATCATCGCGATCCTGGCCGCGCTGCTGTCGCCCGCGCTGGGCCGGGCGAAAGACACGGCCCGGCGAACCGCCTGCGCCAGCAATCTCAAACAGACGGGCCTGGCCATTCGACTCTACGCGGACGATTACGCGGATTCCCTGCCGGTGCTGCCCGCGCCCAACCCTTATCCCACCGGCGTGGGGGCATTCTACAAGCAACTCGTCAAAGGTTACGTCGGTTTGAGCGGCCCGGCGACGCCGGACGAGAAAGTGTTCATCTGCCCGGCGGACCGCGTTTTCTCCAAGCAGGCCGGGCACGCGTTCACGAGTTACACCTTTAACGGGTACGAGGTCGGTCCCGGCGCGTTGCCGCGCATCACCGGCAAGAAATTATCCGCGATCAAGGCGTCCTCCAAAGCCGTGCTGGTGGGGGAGTGGCCCGCGTTTTTTGGCGGGTCATGGCATCCATTGCGCAACGGGGACATCCCCAATGCGAAAGCGGTGCTGGCCTTCGTGGACGGCCATGTGGGCCTGACCGGGATTTATTGGAACGGCGTGATGGACTCGAACCCTTGCGACTACGAGCCACCGGCAAATTACGATTACAATTGGGACGGGGAGTGAGGCGCGGCGCCATGCCGCAAGACCGGGCTGCTAGGTGAGAATGTCCTGCACCACATTGCCGTAAACATCGGTGAGGCGATAGTCGCGACCGCTGTAGCGATAGGTTAGGCGCTCGTGATCGATGCCCATCTGGTGCAGGATCGTCGCGTGGAGATCGTGGACATGCACTTTCTTCTCGGTCGCGTGCCAGCCGAACTCGTCCGTCGCGCCATGCACGAGGCCGCCCTTGAAGCCGCCGCCCGCCAGCCACATTGTGAAGCCGAACGGATGATGCTCGCGCCCGTTGTCCCCCTCGGCGGTTGGCGTCCGTCCAAACTCGCCGCCCCACAACACAATCGTGTCCTCCAAGAGACCGCGCGCCTTCAAATCCTTCAGCAGTCCGGCGATGGGCTTGTCAACGGCCAGGCAGTTATTCGGCAACTCGGTCTTGAGGCCGCCATGCTGGTCCCACAACTGGCAACTCGAGCGTTTCGCGGTCTGCGTGTGATAGACCTGCACCATCCGCACGCCGTGCTCCGCGAGCCGCCGCGCGAGGAGGCATTGCCGGCCGAAAATGTCGGTCGGCCCCTCGTCGATGCCGTAGAGTTTTTTGGTCTCCGCCGACTCGCGATTGACGTCAAAAATCTCCGGCGCCTCGGTCTGCATGCGGAACGCCAGCTCGAACGACTCGATGCGCGCGTTCAAGCGGCTATCCTCCTCGCGCTGGTCCCGGTGCAGGATGTTCAACTTCTTGAGGAGGTCGAGCTGCGCGCGTTGCTCGGCGGGCGTGAAGCGCGCGTTGCCGAGATTCGCGATGGGGTTTTTGAGATCAGAAACGAGCGTGCCTTGATACGACGCGGGCAAAAAGCTGGAGCTCCAGAGCGGCGCGCCCTGGGCCGGTTGCGAGGGGCTGATGACCACGTAACCGGGCAAATCCTGGTTCACGCTGCCGAGGCCGTAGAGGAGCCACGAACCCATGCTGGGCCGGGAGAACGCCTGCTCGCCCGTGTTCATCTGGAGACAGGCGCCGTTGTGATTGATGTTATCCGCCACCATCGAGCGGATCACGCACATGTCGTCCACGCAGCCCGACAAGTGCGGCAGCAACTCGCTCACCTCGGTGCCGCGCCGCAGGAACTGCA
>CAZMLP010000497.1:0-4369 GCA_964566745.1 uncultured Verrucomicrobiota bacterium
AACTGGCTCAACGCCCTGCCCGAGGTCCAACAAATCATTGCCGCCGAGTTCGGCGGCAAACCGGTCAGCGCCCAGAACCTGAGCACCTGGCGACAGGGCGCTTATGCCGACTGGGTCGCGCATGGCGAGGCCATGGAACTGGCCCAGCGCCTGGGCGAGGAGATCAAGGACTGGCAAGAGTCCGAGGCATCCGACCACACCCCGTTGAGCGAGAAGCTGATGGTCTGGCTGACCGCCCGTTACGCGGTGGTCGCCCAACGCTTCGCCTCCCTCGACGAGGAGAAGCAATGGGAACGCCTGCGGGAGTTCGCGGCGGACATGCTCAAAGTCCGCAAGGCGGAGCAGAACGAGCGGCGCTTGCGCTTGGTGGAGGAGAAGGCCGGGGTGGAGCGCAAAGCGCGGGAGACGGGCGAGGCGAAGGAACGCGACTTGGACCAGGCGTATCAGAATTGGAAGATCGACCGGATTCGGTTCCAGCTTTTCGGGGCGGCGGCGCTTCCGGATCCGCCGGTGGAACCGGTTATCCCCTTGGACAAAGACACGGAAACGACGACGAAAACCCCCGAAATTCCAGCCGATTCAACCCAATTCAACCCCGAGTCGGGGTGCCCACTGGCGGACGGAAAGAAAATGGAACCGGAGGAAGCAGAGAAAAAAGAGGCCGCTATGAATCCATGAACGCAATATTTCCTGCGCCAGCCTCGTAAAAGCCGGTGGGGCGAAGCTTTGCTGAGCCCCGACTTGATTCGGCGTGGATGTCCCTGATGCGTTAGCGAAAAGACACGTATTAACGAGAGTGGGATCAGTGAAACTTAGCCCCACCGGCTCCTACGAGGCTGGCGGGCAAGCAACGCGGATGGCGAAACCATCGGTTTTCAAGGGAATTCAACCCAATTCAAGGTGCTGGCGCACGGCCAATTTGCGGACGGCCAATCGGGGGCTACGGCGGTGGCAGGAGGAAGAACTTTGTCGGCGATCCAACCATAGCCCGACCGTTCCCCATTTGCGGCCAAACCCTGTTTTGCTTGGCTTGCCCCACCGGCTCGGAACTATGCTGGCGCGGTGCATTTGGCCCGGTTGCGCCTGCGGGATTTTCGGAATTATCCGCGGCTGGACGTCAGTTTCCAGCCGGGGTTCCATCTCCTTTTGGGCGACAACGCGCAGGGCAAGACCAACATTCTGGAGGCCATCTATTTGCTCGCCACCTTGCGCTCCTTCCGCGGGGTCGGCGCGGCGCAAATGGTGCGGCACGGCGAGCCGGGCTGCTTTGTTGGCGCGACGGTTCTGGGCCAGGGCGAAAATGAACTGAAATACTATTGGTCGCCCAAGGAGAAAAAGCTCTCGCTCAACGGCCAGCCGGTCCGAAAGTTGATCGACTATTTTGGCACGTTGCGCGCGGTCGTTTTTTGCACCGAGGACTTGTTGCTGGTGAAAGGCGCGGGGCGGATTCGCCGGCGCTTCCTCGATTTGCTGCTGGCGCAAACGCATCCGGCCTACTTGCCGCTCTTGCAGCGGTACGCGCGAACCCTCCGCTCGCGAAACGCCCTGCTCAAACAGCGTTCTGCCGATGTGGACGCGCTCGGCGGTTTTTCGCGGGAACTGGTCGGCGCGGGCAACCAGATCATGGAATTCCGCCGCGAACTGGCGCCGCGCCTTTCCCCGCTGGCGCGGCTGGCTTACCGCCGTATCTCAAATGACGCGGAGGAGTTGAAGATCGAGTATCAACCAAGCGTGAAGCAGGACTTCGCGGTGGATCTCGCGGCCTCCCGCGCGCGTGAAATGTCTTATCGATCCACGCTGGTCGGTCCGCACCGCGACGAGTTGCAACTGTCGCTCAACGACAAACCGGCCGCGCAGTTTGCCAGCGAGGGCCAAAAACGCTCGCTCGCCATCGCGCTGAAACTGGCCCAGGCGGAGTATCTGACCGGCCTGCTGGGAACGCCACCGATCCTGCTGATCGACGATGTGATGGGGGAGCTCGACCTGAAACGGCGCTCCGGGTTTCTGCCGCTGCTGGAGCGCATTCACCAAGGGCGCGGCCAGGTCTTCATGACCTGCACCGAGCGCAACTGGCCCACGGAACTGGAGAAGCAGCTCGCCACTTGGACAGTGCGGCAGGGGGCATTGAGCCGCGCGTGAGCGCGTCACTTCCGCTGCCACCACAACATCAGCTCAAGACCCTTGCGGCCCTCGTAGGAGCGCGGCACCCAGCCGGTCTTTAATTCAAAATACGGCGTGAACTTCTCCATCAACTCGGCCTGAACACAACCAAACGGCGGCCCTTCGGTGTCCCGAATCATGTAATGCACCGCCAGGAATTGCCCGCCCGGCTTGAGCCAGCGCAACACGGCTTGGACGTATTCGTCGCGAAGCGCCGGATTGATGGCGCAATACAGGGTGTGCTCGAAGACCCAGTCAAAAGTGGTGTGCGGCGGGTCGCTAAGGAAATTACCGAGTCGAAAATCGGCCTTAAGACCGGCGGCAGCAGTTTGCTGACGGCATGCTTCGATGGCGGTCGGGGCGAGATCGAATCCGGTCGCTGCAAAACCGGCCTTGGCCCAGGCGCGAGCGTCGTGCCCCATTCCGCAACCCGGCACCAATACCGATCCGCGGGGAAGCTCCGGGTGCGCCGCGAGGAAGTCAACCAGCCCGGGCGACGCCGCGCCCTTCTCCCATGGCGTTTCGCCTTTTTGATAATGCGCTTCCCAATTCGTCTCTTCACTCATGGGGGCGGAGTATGTCCGCGTTTCCCATGGCGGGCAAACTCTTCCGGACAGGGGCGAATCAATTCAATCCAGACGGGTGATGACCGGCGAAAGAGATTTCACTTGGGGACGGGCGGCGACTGGGGTGCTTTTTTGCCACGATCCACGCCGTAACAGGGTTGCCGCCCAATATCGGAGAAATGTCAGATCAAAAGAATTGCTGCCAAGCGACACGGCCACCTTGTTCCCGCCCGGCCGCAACTCGACGAAAGGAACGTCCTTTCGCCGGCGCGGCCTGAATGGAATTGCGGAGGCCATGGAATCATTTGGGCGCGGCTGTGTCTGCCTCGCGCAAGGCGGCCGCCAGGGCGCGCGCGGCGGAAGGCAGCGCGGTTTCCAAGCTGGCGACCAGCCGGTTGGTCTGCCGGATGGCGTCCGTGGCGCCGGCGTTAATGAGGCGGCGATACCATTTCAAAAACTCCTGGCTCACCGCGGTCTCGTCGAGAATCGTTCTCGTGTGGATGGCCCCGTTGGCCAGCAATTCGCAATGCAAGCGCCCGGCCAGTGAGCGCGTGCTCGCGGGCGAGGATTCCCACAAGCCCAGCGCTTCCGCCGGCTTCTGCGCGAGCAGGAGGGCCTCGGCTCGTTGCTGGCGAATCACCGCGTCACCCGGATGCAATTTATGCGCCTCGCCCGTCCAGTCGTTGGCGAACTCGGCGAATTGCGGCTGGCTCAGCGCGATGTGACCGCCGAACTGCCAGACCGGCACGTCGTTCGCGTTTTCCGCGACAAGCTGGTTCAGCAGTTTGAGGGCGTCCACCGGTCGCTCCCGCTCGAACAGGAAGCGGGCGTAATCGACCCGCAAGGGGCGCGAGTGAGGATCGTCCATCAGCGCCTCTTGGAACACCTGCTCGGCGTCCGGCAGGCGCTTGGCCGCGGCGAGGCAGAGGGCGAGGCAATGACGCGGCCCGGCCTTCCGAATGTCCGCGTTCACCGGCGAGAGCGCGGGTTGGTCGCGCTTCTGGAGACAAAGTTTGAATTGTTCCGCGGCATCGAGCGGCTGCTTCAATTCCATCAACGCCAGACCGAGAGCGAAATGCATCGAGGCGGTCAACGGCGCCGTTTTCGCCAGCGGCGAGCGGAGCATTTGCACAATCTCCTCGTGGCGCCTGGCTGCCATCAAATGGGTGCAAAGCTGGGTGAGCAACGTCTCGCGCAGCTCCGGCACGATCTGTTGCGCCGGCAGCGCGGAAAGCGCGTGAAACGCCTCCAGGTATTGCTCCAAGCCCGCTTCAAGCTGCCCCGCGCGCGCCAACTCCAGACCGAAGTTCATGAGCAGGTTGGGCTCGTTCGGCATCTCCTCAATGGCGAGTTCCAGCAAGCGGAGATTGCGGGCGATTTTGTCGCGGTCCCGCGTCACTTCGGCGGTGTAGCCGTGATGCCGCAGCGTGACTTCACTCAGGCGGTTTTCCAGGCCCCACTCTTGGCGGCGCACTTCCACGCTGCTGAAAATCTGCTCGTGAATGCGCCCGACAAAGAAAAGTCCGGGCGCGTTGCGGAACAGGCGGGGCACATAGGTGCAGCCCTCCTGCTCGCGTCCGGCGTCAATCATGCGCAGGCGATAACCGATAACGGCGGGGTTTTGCAGGGCCTTGGCCAGCTCG